>NZ_JBSFMM010000104.1:0-39130 GCF_053599555.1 Streptomyces sp. NPDC000941 | reverse complement strand
GCCCTCGGCGGCGCACTGACCCTGCGAGCCGACTTCCACGACCACGCCACCCAGACCACATGGCCCGAACAACACCCCACAGAAAGCTGACACGCGCACAGGCAGGCTTCACGTGATAGTGGCACTCTCCACACTGACGGCCCTCGCACCCGTTGCTCCATTTGATCGACGATCCAGACAAGTCAGCCCTCGGCATACGACGACGCGACCTATCCCGCTCGGAAATGCGATTCTGGATCTGGCCCGCAGCTTCTCCGCGCAGGGGGGCGGCCTGCACGGCGCCTGGGATGATCTGCCGATGCCACTTTCAATCGTCACCGCGCCGGTCCGGAACCGGATCAAGGTGCCCGCTGCCGTGCTGCGCTGCCGCGCGTGGCCAGGCGGACATCTTGGCGGCACGAGAGCGCGGTGCTACGCCGCGCCGCCGCATCGCAACCAGCGGCAGCCCTGACGGGGGCAACTTCGCCATGCGAAGCCACGCGACCCGCGAAGAGGTCGTAGTCAGGGCGCGGACCGCGTGGAGGGAGCCGTGTCGGGAAGCGGTGCGCCGACCGGTCCCGCACCCTGCCTTGAACGATCCCGGCGTCGGCGCTCGATGACCAACGCCGAGAGCGCGGGTGCGGAGAGCGCCGAGACGATGCCGCCGAGGATCAGACTGGAGGGGGCGCCGAAGGCGTCGGAGACGAGGCCGACAAGGGGGGCGCCGACGGGTGTGCCGCCGAGGAGGACGAGGAAGTAGACGGACAGCACGCGGCCGCGCAGGTGCGGGGCGGCGTGCAGTTGGGTGAGGGCGTTGGCGGTGGTGGTGACGGTGACTGCGGCGTAGCCCGTGGGGATCAGCAGTGCCATGAACGTGCCGTAGCCGGGCATCAGGCCCAGCGTGGCTTCCAGCACTCCGAAGACGGCCGTTGCGGTGACCAGGCGCCGGGCGGTGGGAAGTTGCCCGCTGTGGGCGGTGAGGATCGCGCCGATGAGGCTGCCCACGGCGTAGGCGGCTGAGAGGTAGCCGAAGGCCGCGGCGCCGGAATGGAAGACCTTAATGGCTACGAGGGAGATGGTGACCTGGAAGTTGAGTCCGAAGGTGCCGACGACGGCGATGAGAGTGATCGGCAGCAGCAGTTCCGGGGTGGCGGTGATGTGGCGGAACGCCTCGGTCAGCCCTGGACCGCCGCGCTGGGGCCCGCTGTGCTCGCGCGGTGCGTCCGCGGGAATGGTGATCAGCCCGTACAGGACCGCGAGGTACGAGACGGCGTTGATGAGGAACACCGGGCCGGTGCCCACGGCGGCGACGGTCAGGCCGGCCGCGGCGGGGCCGAGGATGCGGGCGGCATTGAACTGGGCGGAGTTCAGGCTGACCGCGGCGGCCACCCGCTCCCGGCTGACGAGTTCGGAGATGAACGCGTTGCGTGCGGGACTGTCCACGGCGGTGGCGGTGCCGAGGGTCAGAGCCAGCGCGTACACGGACCACAGGTTCACCGCTCCGCTGACGGTCAGCAGCCCCAGCAGCAGGGACTGCAGCGCCATGCCGGTCTGCGTGATCAGCAGCAGCCGGCGCTTGGGGAACCGGTCGGCGAGGACGCCCCCGGTCAGGCCGAACAGCGTCTGGGGCAGAAACTGCAGCGCGGTGACGACACCGACCGCGCTGCCGCTGTTTCCGGTGAGGTGGAGGACAAGCAGGTCCTGGGCGGCGCGCTGCATCCAGGTGCCGATGTTGGAGGTCAGCTGGCCCAGCAGATGGCGGCGGAAGGGCCGGACCGTGAGCGTGTCGAGCGCAGCGCTCGGAGTCTTGCCTGCCCTCCGTGCGCCCGCTTGGCGGTACTTGCTCATGCCGTCTGGATGGCGTGGACGTCCACGACGGGCGCGTCGGCGTCGTCGACGTGGTGGAAGTTCGGCTGGGGGTGCATGAGGAACTCGTGGTGGGAGATGTTCCAGGCGTAGGCGCCTGCCATCGCGAATGCGATCCGGTCGCCCACCCGCAGCCTGTCGACCATGACGCGGCGGGCCAGGACGTCCTTGGGTGTACACAGTTGCCCGACCAGGGTCACCGGCTCATGGCGGGCCTCCGGACGGTGCCAGTGCTGGTGCCAGGAGTCGTCAGGGATGACCTCGAAGGGCTGGTTGTGCTGTTTCGCGGCGGGTGTGCGCAGGTGGTGTGTGCCTCCGCGCAGGACGGCGAACGCCTCGCCGCGGCTGAACTTGACGTCCAGGACCTGGGTGACGTACCAGCCGCAGTAGGCGGTGACCGAACGGCCCGGTTCGATCCGCAGCGTCAGGCCGGGGTGGCGCTCCAGCGGTCGCCGCAGTCCGATACCGAAGGCCGGCCAGTCGAAGACGTCGCGGGGGTGGGCGTAGTCGACGCCCATCCCGCCGCCGATGTTGACCTCGGTGAGGTCGATCCCTCGTTGCTGCGCCCAACGGTCTGCCCAGCCCATGACCTGGTCGACGAGGGCCAGATGAGCGGGCGCGTCGAGCCCGCTGGCCAGGTGGACGTGGAGTCCGTGCAGCCGGATACGCCCGTCGTCGGCGATGATCTGAAGGCATCGGTCCAGCTGGGAGGGGTCAAGGCCGAAGGGGCTGGGCCCGCCGCCCATGGCCAGTGCGACCGACCGGACCGCCACCGGTACGTTGACGCGCAGGAGGACGTCGGCGCTACGGTCGCCCAGCACGGTCGTCAGGGTGCCCAGCTCGTGTTCGCTTTCGACGTGCAGACGCCGCACCCCGGCGTCCAGGGCCTGGGTCAGTTCTGCCGGGGTCTTGCCGGGTCCACCGAAGGCGATCGGCGCGTCGGGGAAGAGGCCGCGGACGTGGCGGATCTCGCCGCCCGAGGCCACCTCGAACCCGTTCACATGCTCGGCGAGGGCCTGCAGCAGACGGGGATCAGAGTTGGCCTTCGTCGCGTACAGCAGGTCGACGCGTTGCGGCAGCGCGGCCCGGATGGTGCGGGCGTGTTCGCGCAGACCGGGCAGGTCGTAGACGTAGGCGGGCAGGTCGTCGTCGGCGAGCTGGTGGACGTGGCGCAGCACGGCGGCTCTCACAGGGTCACCTCGCGAGGAAAGTCGGCGCCGAGAGGGCTGGTCAGGGGGACGTAGGTGGCGTGCCGGTCGGCTTTGCGGGCCCAGCGCAGGAGGAGGTTGGCCTTGGCGGGCAGCGGCACCCCGGAGAGCAGGGCGCGCAAGCGTGGTGGTTGGCCGGCGGTGCGGGCGTAGGCGTCGAGGTGGTCGCGGACCAGGCCCCACAGTGCGGGCTCCTGTGCCGGTTCGAGGTCGGCGAGAGAGCCGAGCACTTCGGCTACGTGGTTGACCAGGAGGCAGTAGGCGACCCGGTTCCAGCCGCGTTCGTCGTCGTAGGTGAGGGGGCCGCGGATGTCCTCGGGCAGGGCGGCCAGGGTGCGGGCGTGGTGACGGGGCAGGAGTTTCGTGCCCTCCAGGTCACGGAAGAGCATCTGCGCGGGTGTGCCGTCGGCGTGCACGCCGACGATGACGTTCTGAAGGTGCGGTTCCAGGACGACGCCGTGGTCGAAGTAGGCGGCCAGCACCGGCGGCAGCAGCAGCCGCAGGTAGGCGTCCCACCACGCCAGGATGTCCCCGTCACCCCGGGCCAGCAGCTGGGAGACGTGCGCGGCACTGGTGGGGTACTCGTCCGCGACCGCTGCGGCGAGCAGCGGTGTCACTCCGGGGCGCAGGTGGTTGCGCAGGCCGGAGCGGATGATGACGCCGAAGCCCTCCAGCAGCGCGGTGTCTCCGTCGACGGCGAGCGTACGGTAGCCGGGCTCGGCGAGCAGCGCGCATCCGGGGAAGCGTTCGGCGAAGCCGTCCATGACGGGCTGGACCAGGCGGTTCAGGGCGACGGCGCCGGACAGCTCATAACTGGCGTGCCTGCGGACGCAGTTGGTCAGGCGGACGTTCAGGCTGAACTTCAGGAACGTGTCCGCTTCGGGCTGGTAGAGCGTGCGTACCGACGCGGTCGGCACCCACTCGGGCCCGCTCACACCGCTGTCCACGACCTCTCCCGCGGCCATCGCCGCACGCAGACGGCCGTGTCGGCTCAGCAGCCGGAACTGCCAGGGGTGTACTGGCAGCGTCACGAACTCCGGGTCGGCCGGCGGGCACAGCGCGTCGACTTCGCTCAGGTCACCATCCTCCCGCACCAGGTGGCGGCGTACCGCCAGGTGCCGCAGGCGGAATCGGGCTCCGGTCTCCGGCCCGTACGCAAGCCAGTCCGCCGGGTCACCGGTGCGGGCCTTGGGCGTGGGATGGAAGCGGTGGCCGAAGACAAGAGACTGTTCAGAAGCCAGGTACAGGTCCTGTTGCGGCATCCCGTTGGCGCGGTGTTCCAAGGCGGTGCGGATGGTCTCGCGGCTGTCAGCCACCTGGTCCCAGAACTCCCCGTTCGCCACCCCGGTGCGCAGCTCCAGTTCGTCCTGGACGTACCCGGCCAGTTCTCGCCAGCCCACCGTGGCCCAGGCGGTGTCGTCGAGCCGCTGAACGGTGCCTTGGAAGCGGTGTGCTCCGATCACCGAGACACGGCGCAGTCGTGCCCGCAGCAACAGGTCGCGGCGGGGCAGGCGCAGCAGGAGGTGGTCGCGGTCGACGGTGACCTGGTGCTCGGGGGCGGACACTTCACGGATCAGGCAGTTGAGCAGGGTGTGGGCGGTGACGGCGTCAGCGGTCTGCGCGGGCTGATCGGTCCGCGCCCCGGTGGCGGCGATGACGTCGGGGGCGCTGGGGACAGTGGTGGGGGTGGTCATGCGGAAGCTCCAGTGCGTCGGAAAGGGTGCATGAGTCGTCCGTCAGGTCGCCTGTGATGGTCAGCGGTATCGAGCGATGGGATTGGGGACGGCGGTCCACTGCGCCTTGCCGGAGTCGTCTGCCAGACGCATCGCGATGGTCGCCTTCAGTGGCTGGGTGTCGCCGAAGAAGGCTGCGGCGTCGCCGGTGTCCGGCAGTTCGGCGCATACGCGACGGCCGACTTGGGCCACCGTGTGCCACAGCTGCGCGGGATCGATCGCCCGGGTGCGGGCGAGGACGTCGACCAACTCGCTGAACACCCCGCTGAGAAGCCCGCCGAAAAGCTTGGTGCGCAGCGCGTCGATGTCGTCACCGGCGCGGGTGCCGGCCAGGGGCGGCAGGGCGAATCCGCAGGCGGCGAGCCTGCGGGGGCTGATCCGCACCCCGTCCAGGTCCCGGTACAGCACCCGCACCGGCCGTCCGTCCCGCAGCACCACCAGGGTGTTCTGGCCGTGGGCCTCCAGCGCCACTCCCATGGACAGCAGGGTCAGCGCGGGCGGCAGGACGAGTTCGGCGAAGTCTGCCAGCCAGTGCACGGGCTCCCCTGCCACGACGGCTGCGCCAGTGGCGTGCACGGCGGTCAGCGGCACGGCGATTTCACCGTCGCCGACGTGGGAGTCGGTGGATTCCCTGAGCATCGCGGCCAGGCTCGCACACGCCTGTCCGTCCACCCGTACGGTCCCGCCGCCGAGCTCGCGGAGGGTCCGCAGGCTGTCGCCGAATCCGGCCTTGTCGACGACCGCGGAGACCAGCTCCGACAGAGGCGGTCCGTCCGCCACCTCAACGGGTGAGATGGTGCGCCGGTAGTTGGTGACCTGGACGTCGAGCGCGGTCTTGATGTGGCAGCCCGCCAAGTCGGCCAGGGGCGCCAGGGTGCGCAACGACAGCAGCGGGCGGGCCGGGATCGTGCGCCGGGTCGTGGTGAGGTCGGGGTGGTCCACCAGTACGTGGTCCCGCTGCCAGGGATGGACCGGGAGCAGGTACGTGTCACCGTCCCGCAGCTCCTCGGGCCATGTGCCGGATCCCTGCCAGCGGTCAGCGGGGACAGCCAGCAATGCCAGTTCGATCACCGGATGGTGCTCGGGCGCGTAGGCGAGCACCTCCGCGACGGACATGCCCGTACGGGTACGGCAGCACGGGTGCTGGGGGTGGCCGTCGACCACCGCTTGCTCGGCATCGACCGAATCACGCGGCGAAGCGGACCACTTGCCGTTCGCCGCGCGGGCAAGGGCGAGGTTCGCGACGCTGTTGTCGAGCTCCGCCGCGAGCCGGCGCGCGGCAGACGTACGCAGCCCCAACTGTGCCAGCAGCTCCACCGGTTCACGGACGGGTCCGTCGGGCCCGGACACGGTGAAGTCCTCGGGCACTGGGGCGAAGCGCTGGGCACACGCGTCGGCCGCCGTAAGCCGGGCACCATCGTGCAGAGTCACGATCAGTTGCTCCGCCTCTCGCTGCCGGGCGGTCACTCCAGGCAGCGGCTCCCGGGCAAAGGCGCCCCAGAGGCGGCCGAGCACGGTGGCCCGCGCACCCGGGAGTGCGGCTGCGAAGGGCTCCACCAGATCCGGGCGCACCCGGCGCAGCTCGTCGGTCGTCGTCTCGGGCATGTTCACCGCTCCTGCCTGGTACGGGACGGTCGATGAACGGGTGTGTGGGGCTTGGGTTGGCATTTCGCATTCCCGATCGGTCGGGGGATTTCTTTCATGCGGCACATCAATGGGTCAGGCCGCAGTTCGGACCCTAGCCGATAGCGAGTAAACGAAAACCCAGCGCAATTACAGGGGATACCGCATGGGCGCTGACGTGAAGGCCGGATAATGGGGCACTTTCGATCCACGCGTTCGGTTTACGAATCCTTGCCGCGGTCGGGGGGGCAGGTGCGCGCCATAGAGAACAGCGACGCGTGCCTTCAACTCAAAGTCCCCGCCGGTCAGCGTGTTTGCCCGTCCGTGACGGGTGCCCGCGCGATGGTCACCGTGGGCCGCCCCTCCCATTCTTAACCATCTCCTCACCACGTCCTGTCGATACGTTGGATTTCCTCCATATCCTCGGCGTGCGGCGTGCGCCATCCGGCGGATTTCCATCGTCCGAGCCGTCGACAGCCTTGTTTGCTTCGTGATCACACGGCAGCACTGAAGATCACTGAGAAGGGGGATTTCCCGGCGATTGTGCCGCACGGCCTGCCCGCCGTTTGTGAGCCTGTCGGCATGCATGTCTTGTTGATCGAGGACGACGACCGAGTGGCCGAACCGTTGGTGGAAGGACTGCGTCGCTTCGGTTTCACCGTGGAGCACGCGCGAACCGGCGCCGATGGCCTGGCCGCCACGGAGCCGACGATGGTGCTGCTGGACCTGGGGCTGCCCGACATGGACGGCATTGACGTCTGCCGGGCGCTGCGCGCTCGGTCCTCGGTTCCGATCATCATGATCACCGCGCGGGACTCCGAGGTCGACCGGGTGCTCGGCCTGGAGCTTGGCGCGGACGACTATGTGTCGAAGCCCTTCGGCGTCCGGGAGCTGGTGGCAAGGATCCGAGCCGTCACCCGCCGAGCCCAGGCCGTGCCCTTCGACGGCGGCGGCTCCCTCCTGGCCCCTTCCGGAGGGAACCTCACCGATACCTGCGATGCCCAGCGGATCGGCCCCCTGAGCATCGACCGCCGCACCCGGCAGGTGCGTGCGCACGAGGTGCCGATCGCCCTGGCTCCCAAGGAGTTCGACCTGCTGCTCTGCCTCGCCGAGGATCCCGGAGCCGTTTACTCCCGCCAGCAGATTCTCGACACGGTCTGGGACCCGAACTACTTCGGCCCCACGAAGACCCTCGACGTGCACATTGCCGCGCTGCGCCGCAAACTCGGTGACCCGTCCTGGATCGAGAACATCCGCGGCATCGGATTCCGTCTGACCCCACCCACGGATCCCCGAACCAGCTCCGCGGCACGTCCTGAGCCGTGGCAAGGCCCCCGATGATCCGCCGTCTGCTGCTCAGCTATCTCAGCCTCATGCTGCTCGTCCTGGTCGCCCTCGAAGTGCCGTTCGGCTTCGTCTACGCCCGCAGCGAGCTGAACCGCTTTTCCAACACGGCGGAACTGGGCGCCGTGACGCTCGCCGGCGTATGCGAGGAGAAACTCGAACGCGGACTGGCGTCGGACCTGCCCGACCTCGCCCGCAGCTACGCTCGGCGCACGGGCAGCAGCGTCGTGGTGACCGACAGCAAGGGTATCGTCCTCACCGATACCGCCACCGCCTCGGCCGTGGGCAGGAACCTCTCCTCCGAACCGGACATCGCCAGGGCACTGCGCGATCGACCCGCCACTGGTATCAGCGAAGACCTGGCCCCGGGCAGGAAGGTCCTGTTCGCGACCGTCCCCGGTATGTCGAGTGACGGTGTTCCCTGCGTGGTGCGGTCGCTGTATTCCCTGGCTCCGCTCACCCAGAAGGTCCACGCCACGTGGGTGGCGCTCGCGCTCGTCGCGCTCGGCGCGCTGGCCGTGGCCGCCCTGATCGGTTTCGCGTTCGCCCGCTGGATCACCAGGCCCCTGCGCGACCTGGAACAGGCCACCACGCAACTCGCCGACGGCCGGCTGACCAACCCGCCCGCCGCCGACCGCGGGCCGCCGGAGCTGCGCCGGCTCGCCGCCTCCTTCACCCGCACCGCGACCCGGCTGCAGCACCTGCTCCACGCCCAGAAGGCGTTCGCCTCCGAGGCGTCGCACCAGCTGAAGACCCCGCTGACCTCGCTGCGCCTCCGTCTGGAGAACTTCGAACCCCACCTCGCCCCCTGCGCACAGGCAAGCCTGAACGAAGCGATCGGTGAAGTGGGACGGCTCAGCCGCATGGTCCAAGGACTGCTCGCCCTGGCCCGGCTGGAGAATTCGGCCATCACACCGGAGACCGTCGACCTCGACGCGGTCGTCGCCGACCGTGCGGCGATCTGGGCGGCGTTCGCCACCGATCAGGGCGTCGGCATCACCGTGGCCAGCACGCGAGTCGGCACGGTGTGGGCCGTCGCGGGCGCTCTCGAGCAGATCATCGACAACCTCCTGTCCAACGCGCTGCGCGTGTCCCCTCCCGGCACCACCATCACTATGGCAACCACCGCACCCGCCGACGACGGCCGTACGGAACCCTGGGTCGAACTGCATGTGATCGACCAAGGGCCAGGCATGAGCGAAACCGACCGGAAACGAGCCTTCGACCGGTTTTGGCGCGCCGCCGACGCCCACCACGACGGCACCGGCCTGGGCCTGCCCATGGTCCAACGGCTCACCTACGCAAGCGGTGGCGACGTCACGCTGGAGGCCGCTCCTGACGGCGGAGTGGACGCCGTCGTCCGGCTGCGCCCCGCTCAGCCCGCCCGCGCCCGGGCCCACTCAACTCCCCACCGCAGGCTCCCTCCGCTGCGCGGCCACGGCGCGACCGGCAGCCGGACGATCGCCGAAACGGTTCCAAGTCCGGATCCATGACCCCTGGTCCAAGCGGACCTCACTCTGCCGTTGCCCTGAGCATTGACGATCACCCTGAAAGCCCTACCGTCCGTAGGGCTGAAAGGGGGCTGACGACCAGCCCCTGCACGCGGACGCCACCACGGCGGACGCCACCACTACGGCTAAGACGGAAGGGTGACCCGGATCTTCGACTGGCCGTGCGGGCACTTCTCCCAGTCGTCCATGAAGCGGGCGGCCAGGCCGTGCCGTTCGGCCAGCGCCGCCAGTGTCTCGGTGCGGTAGTAGAAGTCCTCGCGCAGCACGTGATGCTCGGAGCCTTCGGTGCGGTCGAAGGTGAAGTCGAAGAAGCCACGCGGGGCGAGTGCGAGAACACACTGTGCGCATGCACCACGGTGAACTAGCCTTCCGGCAACAACGGCTCAAGCCTGGCCCACTGGGCATTCGTCAGATCACCATGTCCCACAGAACCTGATCACCACGACCAAGATCCACTCACGCAAGCGGCCCTGGGTCATGCCGGTGATCGCTCCGAGGGCGGCGGCTGTGCTGCCCTCGGGGCTCGATCGGGTATCAGCGGCGGGTTTCGATCTTCAGGTCGCCTGCGGTCACATTGCGGATGTGATCACTGGCGAGCATGTCGTGCGGAAAGCCGAGTCCAATCGCGCTGGCCTCGTCGAGGCGGGCCAGTTGGGAGGTGGTGAAGTCGACCTCCAGAGCGCTCAGATTGTCCTCCAGCTGCGTGGGGGTGCGGGCGCCGATGATCGGTGCCGTCACGCCCGGGTTCCGAAGAGTCCAGGCCAGCCCGATCTGGGCGGGCGTGCGGCCCAGCTCCGTGGCAACCTCCTTCACGACATCAGCAATGGCAAGGTTACGTTCGGTGAGTGTGCCCAAGGCAAGGTTGAAGCTCTTGCGGGTGCCGTCGGGTGCAACGTTCGTCGCGGTCAGGTCGTCGCGGCTGTACTTGCCGGTGAGCACCCCGCCGGCCAGGGGGGAATACGGGATTACGCCCAGTCCCATCTCCCGTGCCATGGGAATCAGGTCACGTTCCCCGGTACGCTCGATCAGGTTGTACTCGATCTGCAGCGCGACCAGCGGCGACCAGCCGCGCAGGTCGGCGCTCGCCTGCATGCGCGACACCTGCCAGGCCGGGGCGTTACAGATCGCCACGTACAAGATCTTGCCCTGCCGGACCAGATCGTCCATGCCGCGCAGGATCTCCTCGACCGGTGTCGTGAAATCCCACACGTGCAAGTAGAGCAGATCGATGTAGTCCGTATTGAGCTGTCGCAGACTCGCTTCCACCGAAGCGAACAGGCTCTTGCGGTGACTGCCCCCGGAATTCGGGTCGCCAGGCCGGCGCAGCGTCGTATATTTCGTCGCCAGCACCAGGGTTTCGCGCCTGTCGCGGGCGAATTCGCCCAGCAGGCGCTCGGAACTACCGTTGGTGTAGGTGTTGGCGGTGTCGATGAAGTTGCCGCCTCGCTCTACGTAGAGGTCAAACAGCTTCCGTGCCTCGTCCTGCTCGGCACCCCAGCCCCAATCGGTGCCGAAGGTCGCCGCGCCCAGCGCCAGCGGTGAGACCCTCAGCCCGGAGCGGCCCAGCAGCCGGTAGGTGTCGAGGGTGAGCGGCATCGTGTCCTCCTGTGCTCGTGATCCGTTGCCGGGAACAAGGCTGTGACCGCCGCGAGCCCCAGGTAAGGGAAAGAGGTTCCTGGGAACGCCGGTCCTACCCTGGCTGTTGGGAACGAACATGACGACCCACACCGTGGACACCACACAGGAGCTGGCCGCGTTCCTGCGGACCCGCCGCGAACGGCTGAACCCGCGCGATCTCGGTCTGCCGTCGCGCCGGCAGGCCCGGCGGACCCCGGGACTGCGCCGCGAAGAGGTCGCTGAACTGGCCGGGGTCAGCGTCGACTACATCGTGCGACTGGAACAGGGGCGCGGGCTGCGGCCCTCGGCGGACGTGGTGGAGGCGCTGGCCCGGGCCCTGCGCCTGGCCCCCGTCGAACGCGCCTACCTCTTCAACCTGACCCAGCAGCGCCCCCGAAACGCCGACGAGCCCGCCACCACTGCGGCGTCGCCGCTGACCCGGCTGGTCGCCAACCTGTCGCCGCTGCCGACCATGCTGATGAACCACCGCTATGACATCCTGGCCTGGAACCGCGAAATGACGCGACTGCTCATGGATTTCGACACCCTGCCGCCGTCACAGCGCAATGCGATGTGGCTGTGCCTGATGCATCCGGAGATACGCGAGTTCTACGTCGACCGGGAACGCGTCGTGCGGGAGGGAATCGCCCACCTGCGCGGTGCGTGGGCCGCACATCCGGAGGATCCGGCATTGACCGACCTCATCGTCGAATTCATGACCCGTAACGAGGAGTTCGCACGATTGTGGGCTGAGCGGGACATCAAGATCAATGGCCGCGGGCACAAGGTGATGCGGCATCCTGACGCCGGTGTGATCGCAGTGCATTTCGAAGTGCTTATGCCGCTTGAAGATCCGGACCAGCGGTTGGTGATCTTCCGCGCTGCAGACGATGAGAGCCAGTCGGCATTGGACCGGTTGTGCGCACGGTGATGTCGAACCGTCCATTTGCTCGCTGAGCCGAATCGTCATTCCGTCGTGTTTTTGGAATTACAAACCCGGAACATGGCCCTGACCTGCAATGAGGTCAGGGAAGGATCTTGAGTACCTCCATGGCGAGGGAGTGGCGGAAGCAGATTTCCGTCCCGTGTAAAGATTGCGTTCCACGACCGTGTAGGGCTCTCAGAGGGACCCACGTGAATAGACGGTAGGCAGCTTCTTGAGTTCGTCTTCGACGCCTGTGCGACTCTGTCGCGCGATTCTTCGGAATGCGCTGACCTGTGGGTTTTCGGTGTGGGATGGTGTTGGGGATCGACCTGTTCGCGGGGAAGTGAGGAGGATCGGCAGTGTCGCTGCATGCTGTCCCCGCTCCCGAGATTGCCCTTGCCGGAAATCTCATCCGCCCTGGTGGGGACCGCTTCTTCGGGTTCCCGAAATCTTGGCCGCGGTCGCTCGGTCCGACGCTCTGGCGCAGCTGCTGTCAGCGCGTCATGATGATCGATCGCGCTGCTGCGACTGGCTTACCTGGGTGTGTCGAACGCGTTCGCGATGCTTCGCCTGCTGCCGATGACCGACCGGGACAAGGACGCGGAGATCCTCGCCCTGCGCCACCAGATCACCGTGCTGGAACGCCACCTCGGCAAGGAAAAGGTCCGGTTCACGCCCAGCGGTCGGGCATTCCTGGCGGCGCTGCTGCACCGGCTGCCACTGCACGTCCTGCGAAGATTACGGCTGCTCGTACGCCCCGACACGGTACTGCGTTGGCACCGCAGCCTCGTCGCACACCGCCACGCCACCTCCTGCCGGCCCAAACGCCCTGGACGGCCACGCACGGTGCGCTCGATCCGCATTCTGGTGCTGCGGCTGGCGAAGGAGAACCCGGGCTGGGGGTACCGACGCCTGCACGGCGAGCTCCTCGTGCTAGGGGTGAAGGTGGGCGCGTCCACCGTCTGGGAGATCTTGAAGGAGGCAGGCATCGACCCAGCACCCGAGCGGAACTCCAGTACCTGGGCTAACTTCCTTCGCACCCAGGCTGATGCCGTGCTGGCCTGCGACTTCATGGAAACAGTCACCCTGTCAGGGGTACGGATGTACGTGCTCGTGATGATCGAACACGGCAGTCGCCGGATCCGCGTCCTGGGCGCCACCACACATCCGACCGCAACCTGGGTAGCGCAAGCGGCGAAGAACCTGGTCATGGACCTCGAAGACCTCAGCTGCCGAGCACGGTTCATGATCCGGGACCGGGACGGAAAGTTCCCCGAACTGTTCGATGCCGTCCTCAAGGACGCAGGGACCGAAGTCATCCTCAGCGGAATCCAGATGCCAAGGATGAACTCGATCACGGAAAGGTGGATGCAGACCTGTCGCCGCGAACTCCTGGACCGGACATTGATCTGGAACCAGCGACACCTCCTCCACGCCCTGCGCGAGTTCGAGCAGTTCTACAACGGACACCGACCACACCAGGGCATCGCGAACGCCAGACCGCTACACCCCTTGCCCCCGCCGATCGACGACCCGGACACGTTAGCCCGCCTCGACATACGCCGACACGATCGCCTCGGCGGCATCCTCCACGAGTACCGACATACAGCGTGACCTGCACGGATGAAGTTTCCGGCAAGGGCAGGGCTGAACGGGAGCAGCGCGAGGCCGCCAAGAACCAAACTTGCGGCAAAGGATGAAGCGATGACATTGCATTCCGATGTGGCCGAGTTGCTGGCGGGGGCCGGCATCGTCGACGTGGACGTCGACGATGCCGTCGCGGACGAGCACATCCGATCGTCCGCCTACCAACGCGTCGTCTCGGTGACCGCTGCCTCGGGGAGCCGCGACCGAGACCGCGCGATCGTGGCCACGATCCTGCGCGACCCCATCGACATCGTGTCCAAGACGGCGGTGGTCGCCCTCGTGGACAAAATCGCGATGAAGGTGACCGGTTCCGCCGAGTTCCGGCAGTGGTCGGCCGAACTACTGCCAGAGATCGACCAGCTCAAGGCAGAGGGGTACCGCGAGTTCATCCGCCGCCGCATCCACGACTGGCTGTTCCACCTGTCCATCAAGGACGGCCATACGCCGACACCAGCCGAGTTGGCGAAGGTCACGGACTGGATGCAGCGCCGCCTCGCCGAGCATTCGATGTCGCCGGCGGTACTCACCCTGCTCGCCGAGTCGGGCAGAACCAGGAAGACACGAAACATCGCGCAGAACCGAGCCGGAAGCCGCGACCTGAGAACGAAATGAGAACTTCTTCTTGGCCCTAATGAGTCGGTAGCGGGTGCCGCTCGAAAAGTCGTCGCTGCATGTCATGCTGCATATCTGTACTCGTTGATGAGGCCGCCGAGGATCGGGGTGCGCAGGACTTTGCCGGTGCTGAGGCCATGCGCCGCGGCGGGTTGTTCGTGGACGTCGGGTGGTAGCTGGTTACGGGCCTGGTGGGGTCGGTGCGGGTTGCCGCCGCCACGGTCCGCCGCGTTCTGCGCCGATCCGGTCTGCCGCCCGCACCGCAGTGTGCATCCCAGCAGACCTGGCGCTCGTTCCTCCGCGCTCAAGCCCTGCGCGATCTTGGTGGCTAATTCCAATTCACCTGCTGTGAGACGGAGTTATCGCTGAGGAGCGACGACTCCGGCGGATGGGATCATGCTGATTGTTGATCTTGTGGTGGTTCCTTGTGGATCGGAGTGTGTCGTGTCGATGCAGCCGCAGTCCTGGCCTGAGCCGGATCCGCAGGTCGCGGCGGCGATCCGGGCGATGTATCGGGGCAGGCGGGAGGCGCCGCTTGCGGTGCAGGTTCGTGACCGGCTCGGGGAGCTGTTCCCGGACGCGGCCTTTGCTGACGCGTTCGGTCAGGTGGGCAAGCCGGGCTGGTCGCCGGGGCGTCTGGCGCTGGTCACGGTGGGGCAGAAGGCCGCGAACCTGACCGATCGGCAGGCTGCTGACAAGGTTCGCGAGAACCTCGCCTGGAAGTACGCGCTCGGCCTGGACCTGGAGGATCCGGGCTTCGACCACAGCGTGCTGTCAGAGTTCCGCTCCCGTGTTGTCGCCCACGGCCTGGAGGAACGCGTGCTGGACCTGTTGCTGGAGCTGCGGGTGCCGGTAAATCATCCACGCAGGTGAGAGCTTGTTCAGAGATCTTCGACTGTGGCCGACGCTCACCCCGGCGTCTTCACCAGCACAAGGCCCCGACGGCATCATGATCTCTCGTGCTGCTGCGCCTGGCCTACCTCGCCGCGACCAACACCCTCGCGTTCCTACGCCTCCTACCGATGAGCGACAGAGGCAAGGACATCGAGATCCTCGTGCTTCGGCACCAAGTGCTGGTCCTGCAACGCCAGGTGGGCAAGCCTGCCTTCACCGACAGCGATCGCGCTGTCCTCGCCGGCCTTCTGTACCACCTGCCCAAAGACAGACTGCAGCACCTTCTGCTGTTGGTCCGCCCCGAGACGGTCTTGCGCTGGCATCGGGAGCTGCTCAGGCGGCGCCATGCCGCGACCTGCATGCCCAAGCGACGCGGACGCCCACGCACCCTCCGGTCGATCCGCGCCCTGGTTCTGCGTCTGGCCAGGGAGAATGCCTCGTGGGGATATCGCCGGATCCACGGCGAACTCGCAGCCTTGGGGATCAAGGTCGCCGCCTCCACGGTCTGGGAGATCCTCCGCGAGCACGGCATCCCACCCGCACCCGAACGGCAGAACACCACCTGGGCCGACTTCCTCCGCAGCCAGGCCAAGGCCCTCCTCTCCTGCGACCTCTTCGAAGTCCGCACGCTGACCGGAGCGCGCCTGTACGTCTTCGCCGTCATCGAGCACACCACCCGTCGCATCAGGATCCTCGGTGCCACCGCACATCCGACCGGGGACTGGATCGTGCAGCTCGGACGCAACCTCCTCATGGACCTCGAAGACGCAGGCAGCAGGGCACGGTTCCTGATCCGAGACCGCGACTCGAAGTTCACAACCGCCTTCGACGCCCTGATGACCGATGCCGGTCTCAAGATCGTCACCGCCGGCATTCGGATACCCCGGATGAACTCACTCATCGAGCGCTGGATACAGACCTGCCGCACCGAACTCCTGGACCGGACCCTGATCTGGAACCAGAGCCACCTCCTCCACGCACTACGCGAGTACGAATCCTTCTACAACGAACACCGCCCGCACAGAGCCCTGGGACAAGCCGCTCCCTGCCGCCCGCTACCCACACCCATCACGCAACAAGCCCAGCTTGCCCAACTGAACGTCCACAGACGAGACCGACTCGGCGGAACCCTCCACGAATACCAGCGAGCGGCCTGAACTGCACGGATGATTTGTCGGCACCCACAATCCCTCGATGAGCAGTGACGCGCCGACTCATGCTTCGTGGTTTGTAGTTGATCTTCGGGTTAGGTGTCTTTACTACCGTAGGGCGACTGACCTTGCGATGGCCCGGACTGTCCTCAACCCGTACGTCGAGCACTACAACGCGGGACGGGCCCACCGCAGTCTCGGCCTGCGAGCACCCGACGACGACCCGAACGTCGTGCCCTTGCCCGCTGCCACGGTCAGGGGCCGCCAGGTACTTGGCGGACTGCTCAACGAGTGCCACACCCTGACGGCCCGGCTGCCTCACCATCCACAGGAAACGCCCAGCTCAGCTGCCTGACCGGACGATCACGCGCTTGGCGCGCCGTGGACCAGGCCCATCCGCGCTCCCCGCGGATGGGCACTTACGAACACGACCACCCGCGCGCCTGGGCAGCTGAGATCGCCGAGCTCGATGGATTCGCGTCAGCCCAACGAGTCAGTGAGGCTTTTCGGCCGCATGTCCGCCCAGTGCTCCTCGATGTACTCCTGACACGCCCGGTGACTGTCCGCCGGGTGCGCGACCTCCCATCCGGCGGGCACGTCGATGAAGGTGGGCCAGAGGGAGTGCTGGCCCTCTTCGTTGACCAGCACCAGAAAGGTGCCGTTCTCGCTGTCCTCGAAGGGGTTCGACATCAGTTCTTCTCGCTCTCTTGGGTACGGGACTGCTGACGGACTGACGTCCGGAGCCGCTCCTCGATGATGGGGACGAGCCGGCCGAGGGCGGCCGGAGTCATGATCGTGTGGTGCTTGTAGCCGACCAGGTGGTAGTCGATCTCGCCGTCGACATGGTCCCGCCACATGTCCTCGGTGAGGATGGGGGCGTCCTTGTCGGCCGCGGCGAAGACGAGCATGTCGGTGGCGACCCGCTCATGCTGATAGGTGGCGGCCAGGCGACCGTTGTGCCGTATCAGCCGCATCATCGCCATCACGTCCTCCTCGGACAGGCTGCCCAGCGCCGTGCGGGTGGTCCTTGCCACCTCGGTGAACTGCTGGTAGGTGAGGGACTCGCCCGGAATCTCGTCGGGGGCGACACCGAGCAGTTCCAGCATCCCCGCGTAGATCCTCCCGGTGTCCTCGAACACTTCGCTCTCCTCCGGCGTCAACTTTCGTGCGGGCTCGCCGTCCAACGAGACGATCAGCCCGACTCTTTCGCCAACCTCTTGGAGCTGGGCCGCCATGGCGTGGCACACGATGCCGCCGAAGGAATGCCCCAGCAGGCGGTAGGGGCCGGTCGGCTGTATCTTCCTCATCTCCGCGATGCAGTCCGCCGCCACTTCCTCAATGGTCTGCCGGAGTTCCTGGGGGTGCAGTAGCGCATGCGACTGCAATCCGTAGACCGGGAAATCGGTGCCCAGGTGCGGCAGCAGGTTGGCGTAGCTCCAGCAGTTTCCCCCGCCCGGGTGCACGCAGAACAGCGGCGGCAGACTCCCTCCGGTGCGTAGCGGAAGAAGCACGGCGAGCGCGTTGTCGTCACCCGTTTCGGCAGTGAGTGTCCGGCCGAGCTTGGCGATGGTGGGATTGGCGAAGAGCGCCCTGAGCGGTACCTCGATTCCGAGGGTGGCCCGGATGCCGTCGACGAGTTTGGTGGCGAGCAGGGAGTGGCCGCCGAGGTCGAAGAAGCTGTCGTCTATGGTGACGTGGGGGTGTCCAAGGGTTTCCGCGTAGAGAGTGCACAGAATCTCTTCGTGCGGTGTTCGGGGCGGGCGACCCTCGGTGAAACGGGTGGGGCGCGGTGCCGGGAGCGCGCGGTGGTTGATCTTTCCGTTGTCGGTGAGCGGGATCTCCGTGATCGGGATGATGGCGGCCGGGATCAGGTGCTGCGGAAGCAGCGTACTGAGGTGATCGCGGGCCGTACCGGCGATGCGGGTCGTGGCGTGGGAGTTTGCCGGGGTGTTGGCCAACGCACGTGGCGGGACGGACGGGTTGTAGGTGTGCGTGTGGGCCTCGCCGGTCCCGTCCGCGGGGATGAGGACGGCGTCGAAGGTGTCGAGGCTGTGGGCGTTCCAGGTGGTGAGGGCCTGGTAGCCGTGGTCCCGGGCCCACTGGTGGACGGCCTCGGGGTCGATCGCCGCGGGGCCGGCGGCGGGATGGGCGAGGAGACGACGGATGTGCTCGATCGGCGCGTGGCGCGCGGTGGCCTGGAGGGCTGCCGTCTCTCCGGTGAGACGGCCGTTGGGGATATCGGTGATACGTATGCGGCCGTGGTGGGCGGTGGTGAGACGGTTGAGATCGGAGTCGAGGTGGTCGGGGTCGGAGTTCTGGTCGGCCCAGGGGTGGTTGGGGATGGTGGCGAGATCAGTGGGGTCGGGGGTGGTGTGGATGATGGCGTCGTAGCGGTGGCGGGTGAGTTCATTGTGCGCGGTGCCGCGCTTGAGACGGATGTCGACACCAGTGGCGTGGGGGCTCCGCCGGACGTAGTCGGTGAAATAGGCCGGATGGAGGAGGAGTTCCTCCTCGGCGAGCAGGGTGCGCTGGACGGCGTCGTACAGCGCCGAGGTCGTGGTGATGGTGGTTTGTGGAGCGTGGACGGCGGTGCGGAGGGTGGGGAGGAGGGCGTGGTGGCGGATGTCGCCGATGATGAGGCGGCCGCCGGGGACCAGGTGGCGGAGCGCCTGGTCGAGGACGTCGGTGAGGTAGTGGTGGGTGGGGAAGTACTGGACGACGGAGTTGAGGATGATGGTGTCGAAATGGCTGGCGGGGATGGAGGAGAAGTCGTGAGCGGGCTGATGGCGGACGTGCACGTGGTCCCAGTGGCGGGTCTGCCCGGCCAGACGGTCGACGGACGCGGCGGAGAGGTCGGTGGCCCAGTAGGAGTCGACGGCCGGGGCGAGCGGGCCGAGGAGGAGCCCCGAGCCGGCGCCGATCTCGAGGACGTTCCGCGGCTGCTGCTCACGGATGAGCTCGAGGATGGCGTCCCGCCACTCTTCCATTGCCTCCAGAGGGACGGGCTCGCCCGTATAGGAACTGTTCCAGCCGTGGAAGTCGGCACCAAGGGGAACATGCGTGGGCTCGTCGTACACCGAGTCGTAGATGGCGCGCCATTCGCTGACGTGCTCATCGTTGGTGACGTCGTCGATGGTCGGCACGACATAGGCAATGAGTTGCCGGTCACCGCCGTCAGTGGCGTGCGTCGTGACGAGGGCCTGGCTGATGCCGGGCTGGGTGGTGAGCGCGGCCTGGATTTCGCCGGGTTCGATACGGAAGCCACGGATCTTGATCTGGTCGTCGGTGCGGCCGAGGTATTCGAGCTGGTCTTCTCGGTTCCAGCGGGCGAGGTCACCGGTGCGGTACATGCGTGAGCCCGGAGGACCGTACGGGTCGGCTATGAAACGCGCGGCGGTGAGGCCGGGCCGGTTGAGGTAGCCACGAGCGAGGCTGGGACCGGCGACGTACAGCTCACCCGGTACTCCGGGCGGAACGAGACCGAGACGGTCGTCAAGGACGTACAGCCGCGTGCCGGTGACAGGAGTCCCGATGGGCGCGCGGTCAGCGGAGAGGGGATCACTGGTGGAAGCACAGACAGTGGCCTCGGTCGGGCCATAGGCATTGATGAGCCGCCGCCCAGGAGCCCAGCGTCGGGCAAGACCGGGCGAGCAGGCCTCACCGGCCACCGTCAGCACCCGCAGCTCGGCAACCGCCCGCGGAGCATCCGCGGGCAGCGTCTCGACAACGGACGGCGGAAGGGTGGCATGTGTAATGCCCTGCTCGACGAGCGTACGGGCGAGCTCCTCACCGGCAAGGCGCCCCTGTGCGGGAACGACCAGCGTGCAACCGGTGGTCAACGCCATCACAAGCTCCCACACCGCCGCATCAAAACTGGGCGAGGCGAACTGAAGAACACGCGACCCGGGAAGCAGATCGAAACGAGCGAGATGAGTCGCCCGCAGACCGGCGATACCGGAATGCGTAACCGAAACACCCTTCGGCCACCCCGTAGAACCCGAGGTATAGATCACGTACGCGGTGTGGGCCGGGTCGAGCCGCGCACCACGCTCGGCGTCGGTGGGGTCGGTGATCTTCGCCGTCCCCGACCCCGCTCGGAACTCCGGCCCGTCCACGGCCACCAGCCGGGTGGGCAGACCGTCCGGCATATCCCGCAGCACGCCTTCGGAGGTCAGGATCAGCGCCGGGTTCGCATCGGTGACGATATAGGCGATGCGTTCGGCCGGATACTCCGGGTCCACCGGCAGGTAAGCCGCACCTGCTTTGAGGATGCCCAGGACGACGGCCACTTGCTCCGTCGAGCGCGGCATGGCCACACCCACCAGCCGCTCCGCCCCGACTCCCTGACCCATCAGCCAGTGCGCGACCCGGTTCGCCCGCGCGTTCAACTCCCCATAGGACCAACTGGTCCGCCCATCGACGACGGCCGCTGCAGTCGGGGTCGACCGCGCCATGTTTTGGAACAGATCAGGAAGCGTGGCTTCCCGGACGACCTCGCCGCCGTGTCCCCCCGAGGCCAGCAGCCGTTCTCGTTCCGTCCCCGTGAGGAGGTCGATGTCACCGATGTGTCGTTCGGGGTTGAGCACGACCGCGTGCAGGAGCCGTTCCCACCGTGCCATGAACGCCCTGATGGTCCCGGCGTCGAAGAGGTCGGTGGAGTACTCCACACCGATCGTCATGCCCGCGGGTTCGGTCCGCTCCCCGAAGGTCTCGGACAGACTCAGCAACAGGTCGTAGCGGGAGGTACCGGTGCCGACCTCCTCCGTGCGGATCCGCAGCCCGGGCAGGTCGAAGCGGGCTTCCGCGTTGTTCTGCAGGACCAGCGCCACCTGGAAGAGGGGATGGTGGGAGGCGGAGCGCTGCGGATTGAGCTTTTCCACCAGCGTCTCGAAAGGGATGTCCTGATGGGTGTACGCGGCCAGACTCGTCTCCCGCACCCGCCCCAGCAACTCCGCGAACGTCGGATCACCGGACGTGTCCATACGCAGCACCAGCGTATTGACGAACAGCCCCACCAGATCCGCCAAGCCGTCATCCGTACGCCCCGCGACACCACAGCCCACCGGAATGTCCGTCCCCGCCCCCAGACGCGTCAACAACGCAGCCAGCGCCGCCTGCAGCACCATGTAAGCCGTGGCACCCGAAGACCGGGCCACCTCCAGCACACCACCATGCAACTCGCTGCCGAACCCGAACTCCAGGAAGTCACCGGCGTAGGAGATCACCGCCGGCCGCGCCCGGTCGGCAGGGACCGTCACATGCTCGGGAACATCAGCCAGCTGCCGGGCCCAGTAGCCATACTGCACACTGAAACGACTGTCCCGATCCGCCTCATCTCCCAGCAGCTCCCGCTGCCACAACGTGTAATCCCCGTACTGCACCGGCAGCGGCGCCCATCCCGGCTCCCTCCCCTCACCACGCGCGCCATAAGCGGTCGCCAGATCCCGACCCAGCGGACCAAGGGACCAGCCGTCCCCCGCGATGTGATGCACCACCAGGACCAGCACCGCCTCACCAGGACCAACGCCGAACAACCAAGCCCGTACAGGCACCTCCGACGCCAGATCAAACGCGTAACGCGCCACCTCGTTCAGAGCCTCCTGCAACTCCTGGCTCTCCACCTGCCGTGTCACCAGGCCGATCCGCGCCTGCTCCGGGTCCAGGATGTGCTGGTACGGCTTTCCGCCGGCCACCGGGATGACGATCCGGAGTGTTTCATGACGGGCCACGACATCATTGAGAGCCGCCTCCAGCGCCTCCCGGTCGAGCTCACCGCTCAGCCGCAGCGCGAACGGCATGTTGTACGTCGCCGAGGGCCCTTCGAGCCGGTGCAAGAACCACAGGCGCTGCTGAGCGAAAGACAGCGGAAGCCGATCCGGACGGACCGCACGACGCACCGGAACCTGGACACCCGCCCCGCCATCGAGATGCGGAACCAGCTCAGCCACGGTCGGATGAGCGAAAAGAGCGCGAAGTGACACTTCAACGCCCAGGGCCGTCCGGATCCGACTGGCGAGCTTGGTGGCCAGAAGGGAATGGCCGCCCAGATCGAAGAAGCTGTCGTCGATGGTCACCTGGCCGATCCCCAGGACCTCGGCATACAGCCCGCACAGAATCTCCTCCCGCGGCGACCGCGGAGCCCGACCCTCCGTGTTCACCACAACACCGGGCATCGGCAGAGCACGGTGGTCCAGCTTTCCGTTCGGAGTCAGCGGCACCTCATCGATGACCACCACAGCGGACGGAACCATATACGACGGCAACCGCCCCCGAAGCGACGCCCGCACACGCGCCACCGACAACACATCGGACTCGGCCGGCACCACATACGCAACCAGCCGTACGTCATCGCCTTCGCTGCGGTGCGTGGTGACGATGGCTTGGGCGATGCCGGGTTGGGCGGTGAGCGCGGCCTGGATCTCCCCGGGCTCCACACGGAATCCCCGGATCTTGATCTGGTCGTCGATGCGCCCGAGATAACCCAGCCGGCCGTCCCGGCCCCACCGCACCAGGTCGCCGGTCCGGTACATCCGTGAGCCCGGAGGACCGTACGGGTCGGCGACGAAGCGCGTGGCCGTCAGCCCCGGGCGGCCGAGATACCCGCGAGCCAGGCCGGGGCCTGCGATGTACAGCTCTCCGGGGGAGCCCGGGGGAACCAGCCGGAGGCGCTCATCGAGCACATACAGCCGGGTGTCCGGGACCGGTGTGCCGATGGGGACCTGCGGCGTCGGGAAGAGCCGCCCCACCGTCGCCGCGCAGGTGATTTCGGTCGGGCCGTAGGCGTTCATCACACGGCGGCCGGGTGCCCACCGGGCGACGAGGTCGGGCGGGCATGCTTCACCCGCGACCGTCAGGACCCGCAGCGCGGTGAGAGACCGGGAGGCGTCGGCGGGAAGTGTGCCCACCACGGAGGGCGGCATCGTGGCGTGGGTGATGTGCCGCTCGGCGAGGGTACGGGCCAACTCCTCGCCGGCGAGACGTGGTTCAGTGGGGAGGACCAGGGTGCTCCCGGTGGTGAGGGCCATCACGAGGTCCCACACCGCCACGTCGAAGCTGGCAGAGGCGAACTGCAGCACGCGCGCGCCCGGCCCCGGAGTGAAACCCTGGACCTGGCCGGCCCGGAGGCCTGCGATGCCACTGTGGGTGACCGAGACCCCCTTCGGCCGACCGGTGGAACCGGAGGTGTAGATCACGTACGCGGTGTGGGCCGGGTCGAGCCGCGCACCACGTTCGGCGTCGGTGGGGTCGGTGATCTTCGCCGTCCCCGACGCCGCTCGGAACTCCGGCGCATCGAGGGCCACCAGCCGGGTGGGCAGGCCGTCCGGCATATCCCGCAGCACGCCTTCGGTGGTCAGGATCAGCGCGGGGTTCGCATCTTGGGCGATATAGGCGATGCGCTCGGCCGGATACTCCGGGTCCACCGGCAGATAAGCCGCACCCGCTTTGAGAATGCCCAGGACGACGGCCACTTGTTCCACCGAGCGCGGTATGGCCACACCCACCACTTGGGCGAGGCCCACACCCTGGTCGATCAGCCAGTGCGCGACCCGGTTCGCCCGCGCGTTCAGCTCACCGTAGGACCAGGAGTGCTCGGCCGACTCCACAGCCGGGGCGTCAGGCACCGCCTCCACCTGGGCGCGGAACAGCTCGGGCAGCGTGCGCGGTGCGACGGCCTGACCGCCCCGGCCGTACTCCAGCAGGAGCCGGTCCCGCTCGGCCCGGGTGAGCAGATCGAGCTCGCCGATGCGCCGACTCGGATCGGACACCAGCGCGCGCAGCAGTCGCTGCCAGCGGGCGATGAACGACTCGATCGTCTCGGCGTCGAAGAGTTCGGTCGAGTACTCCACGAGTCCGCTGATCCCGGCGGGCGAGCCATGCGCCTCGTAGGCCTCGCCGAGACTCACGGTCACGTCGACCCGGGACACCCCGGTGCCGACGTCCTCGAGCACGGCGTGCACACCGGGCAGAGCGAACGAGCTGTCCATACCGCTCTGCAGCGCCAGCATGACTTGGAACAGCGGATGGTGGGAGGTCGAGCGCTGTGGATTGAGCTTCTCCACCAGGGTCTCGAAGGGGATGTCCTGGTGGGTGTACGCGGCCAGACTGGTCTCCCGCACCTGCGCGAGGAGCTCCGAGAACGTGGGATCGCCGGAGGTGTCCATACGCAGGACCAGGGTGTTGACGAAGAAGCCGACGAGGTCGTTGAGGCTGTCGTCGGTACGTCCGGCGATCGGTGTGCCGATGGGAATGTCGGTACCCGCGCCCAGCCGGGTCAGCAGCGCTGCCAGAGCCGCCTGCAGGATCATGTGCGTGGTCGTCCCGGATGAACGCGCCAACGTGGTGATCTCACGGTGGATCTCCGCGTCGAGTGCGAGCGGCATGGCCTCACCGGAGTACGAGGTGACGGCCGGCCGCGGACGGTCGGCGACCACGCTGACCTGCTCGGGTAGGTCGGCCAACTGCTCGGCCCAGTAGGCATACTGCCTTTCGAAGAGGCTCTCCGGGTCGCCGTCCTCGCCGAGGAGCGCGCGCTGCCACAGGGTGTAGTCCGCGTACTGCACCGGCAGTGGCTCCCAGACGGGCGCGGTGCCCTCACGACGCGCGGCGTAGGCGGTGGCCAGGTCCCGGCCGAGCGGGGCGATGGACCAGCCATCGCCTGCGATGTGATGCAGGACGAGCATCAAGACGGCCTGGTCGGGGGCTATGACGAACAGCCAGGCCCGGAGAGGGATCTCCGTGGCCAGATCGAAGTGGTGGCGCGCGGCGTCACGGAGCGCCTCGTCGAGCCGGTCCGTGTCGAGGTGCACCGTGCTGAGCCGGCCGTACGACTGGTCCGTGGCCAGGACGTGCTGGCAGGGCCCGTCGTCGCTCTCGGGGAAGATGGTTCGAAGGGTCTCGTGCCGGGTGATGACGTCATCCAGCGCCGCTTCCAGCGCCCGGCGGTCGACATGCCCGGTCAGCCGGTACCCATACGGCATGTTGTAGGTGGCGGACGGGCCTTCGAGTTTATGCAGGAACCACAGACGCTGCTGGGCGAAGGAGAGCGGGAGCCGCTCGGGCCGCGCCACCGGCACCAGGGGCACCCCGGTGGGCTGCGCGCCATCGAGGTGCGGATCCAGCCGGGCGATGGTGGGGTGAGCGAAGAGGGCGCGAAGCGGCAGTTCGACACCGAGGACGGAGCGGATCCGGCTGATCAGCTTGGTGGCCAGGAGCGAGTGGCCCCCCAGGTCGAAGAAGCTGTCGTCGATGGTGACGGGCGAGTGCAGACCGAGGGTCTCGGCGAAGAGCGAGCACAAGATCTCCTCGCGGGGGGAACGAGGGGGCCGACCGTCCCCACCGGATACCCGCTCGGGCGCGGGGAGTGCCTTGAAGTTGATCTTTCCGTTCGGCGTGAGCGGGATCTCCGAGATGGGGATCAACGCGGACGGGACGAGATGGCCTGGTAGCCGCTCCTTCAGGCTCCGCTGGACCATGGCGACGATGGCGGTGGTCGCTGCCGGGTTGGCGGGGGCGTTGGCCAAGGCGGGTGGTGGGACCGACGGGTTGTAGGTGTGCGTGTAGGCGTCGCTGGTGTGGGTGGGTGGGATGAGGACGGCGTCGAAGGTGTCGAGATTGCGGGCGTTCCAGGTGGTGAGGGCCTGGTAGCCGTGGTGCCTGGCCCACTGGTGGACGGCCTCGGGGTCGATCGCCGCGGGGGTGGCGGTGGCGTGGGTAAGGAGGTGACGGATGTGTTCCAGGGAGGCGTTGTCAGCGGTGGCGTGGAGGGCGGCGGTCTCGGCGACGAGCCGCCGGTTGGGGATGTTCGTGAGTCGGATAGGGGTGTCGCAGTGGGTGGTGGTGAGGTGGGTCAGTGTGGTGTCGAGGTGGTCGGGGTCGGGGTTGTGGTCGGTCCAGGGGTGAGTGGGGATGGCGGTGAGGTCGGTGGGGTGGGGAGTGGTGTGGATGACGGCGTCGTAGCGGTGGCGGGTGAGTTCGTTGTGTGCGGTGCCGTGTTTGAGGCGGATGTCGACACCGGTGACATGGCCCTGCTCTTGCGCGTAGTGGGTGAAGAAGGCGGGAGCGACCAGTAGTTCTTCTTCGGTGAGGAGGGAACGCTGGACGGCGTCGTACAGCGCCGAGGTGGTGGTGATGGCGCTTTGTGGCGCGTGGATGGCGGTGCGGAGGGTGGGGAGGAGAGTGTGGTGGCGGATGTCGCCGATGATGAGGCGGCCGCCGGGGGCCAGGTGGCCGAGGGCTTGGTCGAGGACGTCGGTGAGGTAGTGGTGGGTGGGGAAGTATTGGATGACGGAGTTGAGGATGATGGTGTCGAAGTGGTGGGTGGGGATGCCGGAGAAGTCGTGGGCGGGCTGGTGGCGGATGTGTACGTGGTTCCAGCGGTGGGTTTGTTCGGTGAGACGGCCGACGGAGGTGGCGGAGAGGTCGGTGGCCCAGTACGAGTCGACGGTGGGGGCGAGCGGGCCGAGGAGGAGTCCTGAGCCGGCGCCGATTTCGAGGATGTTGCGTGGTTGGTGTTCGCGGACGAGTTCGACGGTGGCGTCTCGCCACTGCGTCATCTCGTCCAGGGGGATGGGTTCGCCTGTGTAGGAGCTGCTCCAGCCGTGGAAGTCGGCACCGAGGGGGACAAGGGTCGGCTCGTCGTACACCGAGTCGTAAATGGCCTGCCACTCGGCGACATGGTTCCAGCTGGTGTCGTCGTCGCCGGCCGGGACGATGTAGGCGATGAGTTGCTGGTCGTGGTTGTCGGTGTGGTGTGTGGTGACGATGGCTTGGGCGATGGCGGGGTGGGTGGTGAGTGCTGTTTGGATTTCGCCGGGTTCGATGCGGTAGCCGCGGATTTTGATTTGGTCGTCGGTGCGGCCGAGGTATTCGAGTTGGCCGTCACGGCCCCAGCGGACGAGGTCTCCGGTGCGGTACATGCGGGAGCCGGGCGTGCCGTGGGGGTTGGCTATGAAGCGGGTGGCGGTGACATGGGGTCGGTTGAGGTAGCCGCGGGCGAGGCTGGGGCCGGCGATGTAGAGCTCTCCCGGTATGCCGGGCGGCGTGGGGTTGAGGTGATGGTCGAGGACGTAGAGCTGTGTGTTGGTGACGGGGGTGCCGATGGGGGCGTGGTCGGCAGTGAGGGGAAGGCTGGTGGAGGCGCAGACGGTGGTTTCGGTGGGCCCGTAGGCGTTGATGAGTCGCCGGCCTGGTGCCCAGCGTCGGGCGAGTCCGGATGGGCAGGCTTCACCGGCGATGGTCAGTACTCGCAGGCCGGTCAGGGTCTGTGGTGCGTTCGCGGGGAGGGTCTGGAGGACGGACGGTGGAAGGGTGGCGTGTGTGATGCGGTGTTCGGTGAGGGTGCGGGCGAGTTCTTCTCCGGCGAGGCGTTGTTGTGCGGGGATGACCAGCGTTGCGCCGGTGGTCAGTGCCATGACCAGCTCCCACACGGCTGCGTCGAAGCTGGGCGAGGCGAACTGGAGAACTCGTGAGTCGGGGGTCAGGTCGAAGCGGGCGAGGTGAGTGGTGCGCAGGCCGGCGATGCCGGTGTGGGTGACCGAGACGCCTTTAGGCCGGCCGGTGGAACCGGAGGTGTAGATGACATAGGCGGGATGGGCCGGGGCAAGCGACGCGGCACGATCGGCATCCGTGAGATCGGAGGACGGGCAGCGCTCCCACACCGCCGGAAGCTCCCCTGCATCAAAGGACATGATGCCTGCGGACAACTCTTGTGGGAGGCCACGGACCGTGGCCCGGGTGGTGAGGATGAGCGCGGGGTTCGCGTCGGTAACGATATAGGCGATGCGCTCGGCCGGGTACTCCGGGTCGATGGGCAGATAGGCCGCACCCGCCTTGAGGATGCCCAGAACGACGGCCACTTGCTCGGTGGAGCGCGGCATGGCCACACCGACCAGCTGCTCGGGCCCGACCCCTTGGCCGATCAGCCAGTGGGCGACCCGGTTCGCGCGCGCGTTCAACTCACCGTAGGACCAGGTGGCCCGTGCGTCGGTGACGGCAGGTGCGGTCGGGATCGACCGCACCACGTCCTGGAACAGATCAGGAAGCGAGGCCTCCCGTACGACCTCGGCGTCGCGTCTCCCCGCGACCAGTAGCCACTCTCGTTCCGCCGTGGTGAGGAGGTCGATGTCGCCGATGCGCAGTGCGGGGTTGGTCACGATCGCGTGCAGGAGGCGTTCCCACCGTGCCATGAACGAGGTGATGGTTTCCGGGTCGAAGAGATCGGTGGAGTACTCGGCGGCGATCGTCATGCCCGCGGGGTCGGTCCGCCCCCGGAAGGTCTCGGAGAGGCTGAGGAGCAGGTCGTAGCGGGAGGTACCAGTGGTGGCCCGCTCGGTGTGTATCTGGAGGCCTGGCAGGTCGAAGTGGACTTCCGCGTTGTTCTGCAGGACCAGAGCGACCTGGAAGAGGGGGTGGTGGGAGGTGGAGCGCTGTGGGTTGAGCTTCTCCACCAGCGTCTCGAAAGGGATGTCCTGGTGGGTGTAGGCGGCCAGACTGGTCTCCCGCACCCGGCCCAGCAGCTCCGCGAACGTCGGATCGCCCGAGGTGTCCGTACGCAGCACGAGCGTGTTCACGAACAGCCCCACCAGATCGGCCAGGCTGTCATCCGTACGCCCCGCCACACCGCTGCCGACGGGGATGTCGGTGCCCACCCCCAGCCGGGTCAGCAGCGCCGCCAGCGCAGCCTGCAGCACCATGTAAGCCGTGGCCCCCGAAGAGCGGGCCACCTCGATGACGCCACGGTGCAGTTCGCTGTCGAAGGTGAACTCCGCGAGGTCACCGGCATAGGAGATGACCGCGGGGCGCGACCGGTCCTCGGGGACGGTGACATGCTCCGGAAGAGCGGCGAGCTGCCGGGCCCAGTAGGCGTACTGCCTGCTGAAGCGGCTGTCCGGGTCGGCGCTGTCGCCGAGCAGGTCGCGTTGCCAGAGGGTGTAATCGGCGTACTGCACAGGCAGTGGCGCCCAGTCGGGCGCGGCGCCTTCGCGGCGCGCGGCGTAGGCGGTGGCCAGATCGCGGGCGAGCGGGGCGATGGACCAACCATCCCCGGCGATGTGATGCACGACCAGGACCAGCACCGCCTGGCCGGGACAGGGGCTGAACAACCAGGCTCGTACGGGCACCTCCGTCGCCAGATCGAAGGTGTGGCGGGCGACCTCGGCGACGGCTTCGTTCAGCTCCTTCTCGTCGACGTCGCGTGCCGACACGGCGACATGGGCCTCGGCCGGGTCCAGGATGTGCTGGTACGGCTTTCCGTCGGCCACTGGGATGATGGTGCGCAGGGTTTCGTGGCGGGTGATGACGTCGTTGAGCGCCGCTTCCAGTGCTCGGTGGTCGAGTTCGCCGGTGAGTCGCAGAGCGAAGGGCATGTTGTAGGTGGCGGACGGCCCTTCGAGCTTGTGCAGGAACCACAGACGTTGCTGAGCGGAGGAGAGCGGCAGTCGCGCGGGGCGGTCGGTGGGACGTACGGGGGCTTGGGTGTTTGCCGCGCCGTCGAGGTGTGGAGTTAGCCCGGCGATGGTCGGGTGAGCGAAGAGAGCGCGAAGTGACACTTCAACGCCCAGGACGGTGCGGATGCGGCTGGCGAGCTTGGTGGCCAGAAGTGAATGGCCGCCCAGGTCGAAGAAGTCGTCGTCAATGGTCACCTGGCTGATCCCGAGGCTTTCGGCGTACAGCCCGCACAGGATCTCTTCCCGCGGTGTGCGTGGAGCCCGTCCCTCCGCGTTCGCCAGGATGTCGGGTACCGGCAGAGCGCGGTGGTCCAGCTTGCCGTTCGGAGTCAGCGGTACCTTGTCGATGGCCACCACGGCGGACGGGACCATGTACGACGGCAACCGCTCCTGAAGCGCGGCCCGCACACCCGCCACCGAGAACACACCGGGCTCCGATGGCACGACGTAGGCGATGAGTTGCTGGTCGTGGCTGTCGGTGTGGTGTGTGGTGACGATGGCTTGGGCGATGGCGGGGTGGGTGGTGAGTGCTGTTCGGATTTCGCCGGGTTCGATGCGGAAGCCGCGGATTTTGATTTGGCCGTCGGTGCGGCCGAGGTATTCGAGTTGGCCGTCACGGCCCCAGCGCACCAGGTCTCCGGTGCGGTACATGCGGGAGCCGGGTGGGCCGTAGGGGTCGGCGGTGAAGCGGGTGGCGGTGATGCCGGGCTGGTGTAGATAGCCGCGGGCGAGGCCTGGGCCCGCTACGTAGAGTTCGCCAGGGATTCCGGGGGGAACCAGTCGCAGGGTGTGGTCGAGGACGTGGAGGCGGGTGTGGGGGAGCGGGGTGCCGATGGGGACTTGGCCGGTGGTCAGGGGTCGGCTGATGGTGGCGGCGACGGTGATCTCGGTGGGGCCGTAGGCGTTGATCAGGCGTCGGCCGGGTGCCCATCGGGCGACGAGTTCGGGGGGACATGCTTCGGCGCCGACGATGAGGGTGTGCAGGTCGGTGAGGTTCTTGGGGGCGTTCTCGGGGAGGGTGGCGACCACTGACGGGGTGATGAGCGTGTGGGTGATGTGGTGTTGGGCGAGTGTGCGGGCGAGTTCGTCGCCTGCGAGGCGTGGTTGGTCGGGGATGATCAGGGTGGCGCCGGCGTGGATGGCCATCAGGTATTCGAGGACGGAGGCGTCGAAGCTGACGGACGACAGTTGCAGTACCCGGCTGTCGGCCGTGGTGCGGGCGCGCCTGGTCAGGGCTTCCCCAAGGGCGGCGAGTCCGGTGTGGGTGAGGGTGACGCCTTTGGGCCGGCCGGTGGAGCCGGAGGTGTAGATGACGTAGGCCGCGTGTGGGAGGGCGAGTGGTGTGGTGCGGTCCTCGTCGGTGGGGTTGGTGTCCGTCGTCTGGGCCCAGGCTGTCCGGACGTGTGGTTCGTCGACCGAGACGAGGGGCGAGGGCAGGTCTGTGGGGAGGGCTTTCGCTGTGGCCCGGTTGGAGAGGATGAGAGTGGGGCTGGTGTCGGTGGTGATGAAGGTGATGCGCTGGGCAGGGTAGTCGGGGTCGATGGGCAGGTAGGCCGCGCCCGCTTTGAGGATGCCGAGAACCACGGCGACTTGCTCGGCGGAGCGGGGCATGGCCACACCGACCAGCTGCTCGGGCCCGATCCCCTGTCCGATCAGCCAGTGCGCGATCCGGTTCGCCCGTACATTCAACTCCTCGTAGGACCAGACGGCCCGCCCGTCGGCGACAGCATCGGTCCGGGGATGTTCGCGAACCTGGTCCTCGAAGAGCGCGGGCAGGGTCGTCGTGGGGATACCGTCGCCGCTCGACTCCCCCCAGGCCAGAACACGCTGCCGGTCCTCCTCAACCAGCAGATCCACGTCACCGATGTGCTGACCCGGATCGGACACCACCGCGTCCAGCAGGCGCTCCCAGCGGGCAACGAACGCCTCGATCGTCTCGGCGTCGAAGAGAGCGGTGGAGTATTCCACCTGAATCGCCATGCCGGCCGGAGCACCGGCGATCCCCTTGCGCTCCGTCACGCTGAGGAAGAGGTCGAACCGAGCGCTCCCCGTGGCCACCAGTTCGGGCCGTAGCCGCAGCCCGGGCAGGTCGAACGCGGACTCGTCGTTGTTCTGCAGGACCAGGGCGACCTGGAAGAGGGGGTGATGGGAGGTGGAGCGCTGTGGGTTGAGCTTCTCCACCAGAGCCTCGAAAGGAATGTCCTGGTGGGTGTAGGCGGCCAGGCTGGTCTCCCGCACCCGGCCCAGCAGCTCCGCGAACGTCGGATCGCCCGACGTGTCGCTGCGCAGCACAAGCGTGTTCACGAACAGCCCCACCAGATCGGCCAAGCTGTCATCCGTACGCCCCGCCACACCGGTGCCGACGGGAATGTCCGCTCCGGCCCCCAGCCGGCTCAGCAGCGCCGCCATCGCCGCCTGCAGCACCATGTGCACGGTGGCCCCGGATGACAGGGCGAGTTCGGCGACACGCTGATGCAGCTCGGCGCCGAAGGTGAACTCCGTCGTGTCGCCGGTGTAGGAGACCACGGCGGGCCGTGGGCGGTCGCCCGGGATGGTGATCTGTTCGGGCAGATCGGCCAGTTGCTCGGCCCAGTAGGCGTACTGCCTGCTGAAGCGGCTGTCCGGGTCGGCGCTGTCGCCGAGCAGGTCGCGCTGCCAGAGGGTGTAGTCGGCGTACTGCACCGGCAGCGGCGCCCAGTCGGGCGCGGCGCCCTCGCGGCGCGCGGCGTAGGCGGTGGCCAGATCCCGGCCGAGCGGGGCGATGGACCAGCCGTCACACGCGATGTGGTGCAGCACCAGAACGAGCACGGACTCGGTGGGGCCGAGGAGGAACAGCCGGGCCCGGAACGGAATCTCCGTCGCCAGCTCGAAGGACTGGCGGATGACCCCGTCGATCGCGGCGGTGAGCTCCGCCTCGCCGATCTCCAGCGCCTGGACCGCGGCAGGTGTCCGGGCGGCTTCCAGGATCAGCTGACGCGGCTGACCGTCAACCATGGGGAACACCGTGCGGAGCGCTTCGTGGCGTGCGATGACGTCATTGAGCGCCGCCTCCAGCGCTCGATGGTCGAGCTCACCGGTCAGCCGGAGAACGAACGGCATGTTGTACGTGGCCGACGGCCCTTCCATCTTGTGCAGAAACCACAGACGCTGCTGGGCGAAGGACAACGGCAGCGTCTCGGACCGTGCAAGCGGAACCAGCGGGGCCTGGGCCCGGGCCGCGCCGTCGAGGTGCGGCGCCAGCGCGGCGACGGTCGGATGGGCGAAGACGGTCCTCAGCGGGACCTCGACACCGAGGGTGGCCCGGATGCGGCTGAGGAGCTTGGTCGCGAGGAGGGAGTGGCCGCCCAGATCGAAGAAGCTGTCGTCGATCGTCACCTCCGTCGCACCGAGGACCTCGGCATACAGCGCGCAGAGGGTCTTCTCCCGCAGCGAGTGCGGGGCCCGCCCGTCGCTGCCGCCGGACATCCGCCCGGGGGCGGGCAGCGCACGGTGGTCGACCTTGCCGTTCGGGGTGAGCGGTATTTCGTCGAGGACGACGAACGCGGACGGGACCATGTGCCCCGGTAGCCGTCCGCGGAGCGCCGCGCGTACCTCTGGGACGGCGACCGTGCCGACGCCGGACGGCACGACGTACGCGACGAGCCGCTGATCGTCGTCCGCGACCCGACGGGCCACCACTACGGCCTGCGAGATGGCGGACTGTGCGGTGAGCGCGGACTGGATCTCGCCGGGCTCGATCCGGAAGCCACGGATCTTGATCTGGTCGTCGCTGCGCCCCAGGTATTCCAGCTGGCCGTCGGCGCCCCACCGCACCACGTCGCCGGTGCGGTACATACGAGAGCCCGGTGCCCCGTAAGGGTTCGCGACGAAACGCGCTGCGGTGAGACCGGGACGGTCGAGGTAGCCGCGGGCGAGAGCGGGCCCCGCGACGTACAGCTCCCCAGGGGTACCGGCGGGCACCGGCCTGAGGCGGTCGTCGAGCACATGGAGGTCGATGTGCGGGAACGGGAGGCCGATGGGGGTGCGGCGGGCGGTGAGGGGGCGACTGGCGGTGACGATCACCGTGGTCTCGGTCGGACCGTAGACATTGAGGAAGCGGCGGCCGGGTGCCCACTGGGCGACGAGGCCGGGAGGGCATGCTTCGGCGCCGACCAGCAGGGTCCGCAGGCCGGTCAGGGTATTGGGGGAGTACGGCGGCAGGGTGGCCACCACCGAGGGAGGGATGAAGGCGTGGCTGATGCGGTGGTGGGCGAGGACATCGGCGAGTTCCTCACCGGCGAGGCGCGGCTGATCAGGGATGACCAGAGTGGCGCCCGCGTGGATCGCCATCAGATATTCGAGGAAAGAGGCGTCGAAGCTGATGGAGGCCAGTTGCAGAACACGGCCGGTGGAGGGAGTGCCGGCGTGACGGGTAAGGGCCTCGCCGACTCCGACCAGGCCGGTATGCGTGACGACGACGCCCTTGGGGTGGCCGGTGGAGCCGGAGGTGTAGATCACATACGCAGGATGTGCCGGATCGAGCCGCGAGATCCGGTCCACGTCGGTGGGATCGCTGGACGGGCCGCTTTCCCACGCTGCCCGGAGGTCGGGAGCGTCGACGCGAACGAGTTCTGCGGCCGAATCCGCGGGCAGCTGCCCGACCGAGTCCCTGGCGGTGAGGACAAGGGCGGGGCGGCAGTCCTCAAGGGTGTACCTGACGCGTTCGTCCGGATGGCCGGGGTCGATGGGCAGGTAGGTACCGCCGGCCTTCATGATCCCGAGCATGATCGCCAACTGCTCCGCAGAGCGGGACATGATCACACCGACCACCTGTCCCGGCCCGATCCCCCGGCCGATCAGCCAGTGCGCGATCCGATTGGCCCGCGTGTTCAACTCGCCGTACGACCAGGAGCGCGTCCCCGACTCCACGGCCGGTGCGGTCGGCGCCGTGGCAGCCCGCGCCTCGAACAGAGCGGGCAGCGTGGAGGGGTGGGACTCCCCGGAGGAGAAAGCGGCAAGGGAAGGATCACGAAGGTCGGTCACGAAAGCTCCAGAGGCTTATCAGCGAGGGAGACGGGTGGCAGACGGCTCGGGCGAGCAGGTCCCGCCCCGGCATCGCGCGCGGGCGACGCGTGACTAGACGACGCGGCGCGGCGGCTTGGAGAACGGGCAGGGTTGCGAGAAGAACTCGCGCCGCTCCTGCACATCACGGAAGTTCGCCTGAGTCGAGGCACCCGTGGCGGCCAGCAGTGTCCCGTCGGAGGAGTCAGGACCGTCGAGATAGTCCGCCAGCGGCCCGGCGGCGCTCTTCGGGACCTGCGTGCCGTCGTCGAGACGGGCCATGGCGTCGGACGTGGCCGCGTTGTCCCGCATCTTGCGTACGGTCCGGATGGCGTCCGGCGCGCCCGTCAGCGACTTGGTCTCCATGCCACCGAGGTTGTTGCGCGGCAGATGAAGGTGCATGTCGCGCCAGGCGAAGATGAACACCTGTAGGTTCACGCCGTGCCGTGCCAGGCGTGGCAGGAGCGGGTGGTCGCAACCCTCCTCCGGGAGCTGCGCGAGCTGCGCGGCGAACTGCTCGTACAGGTCCGTGAACAGGTGGAACCGCATGCTGATGGAGTGGCTGCCGCTGGTCAGACCGAGGTTCTCACGGATCTGGTGGTAGTCGTGGGTGCTGAGGTTGTCGACGATCGGCGGAAGGCACACCTCGACCGGGTCGAAGAGTTCGGCGGCACCGTCCAAGGCGTCGACAGCGAGGGCGATGTCTCCCTTTCGGGCATTGAGGATCGCGGCCTCGATGCGGTCGTTGATCTCCCGTACGAGGAGCTCGGGGATCTGGTGAAGGGCGCGGAACTGAGTGAAGTAGGTGTCGCCGGTGAGGTGGTGCTCATGGACCGCGTGGCGCAGGTGGTCGGTGGCGAGCAGTCTTGCGGGCTCGACTCCCGGAGCCGGGTGAGCAGCCTGGGCGAGATTCGCGCTCCATACGCGGGCATCGTGGTTGGCGACGCGAACGCAGTGCAGGACACCGAACCAGGCGTCCTCCAGCCCGCGTTCGGCGATGATCCCGTCAACATCGAGCAGGCCCTGCTCGGCGAGCTGGTTCAGCTGCCGGTCGAAGCGATGGAGCGCCGGGAGGAATTCGGCGAAGGCGGGAGTCGCCTCGACGTCCCAGCGTGGCGCGTTGTGGTGCCGGTCGCCGCTGATGCGCAGCGCGGCAACGCTGAGGCGGACCAGGACGCGGTGGAAGCTTCTGACCCAGTGGAGGTTGGCGACGCAGCGGTCGACGTCCTGCGCTTGGAGATGGCCGGTGGCGCGGTCGAGAAGGTCGGTCAGGTTGTAGAGAGCTATCTCGGCGGACTGGTAGAGCCCGACGAGCAGTGCCTCCGTCGTCGTCGGCTCCACCGTCGTCTCCCGGCGGGCATTCTCAATGGAGCCGAGGCTCTGCAGAGCGTGGTAGTGCTCGGCGATAACGCCCCGATCGTTGTGTGCCGCAGGACGCTCGGCGGCATGTTTGAGTGACAAGAGATTTCCCCTGTAGTGAAGAACTGGTAGGTGAACGTCTTCGTGCTCGGACAGGGGGAGGTGCGGTGCCGGCTCCGGAACCCACCATTCACATCGGACCAGACCGCCGGGTGGCCGGACGCCGAATCCACGAACAGCCCGATGCACCGATGGCTTTCCGATGCGGGCTCATGCACCCATTTATCACGGCCCGCTAAAGCAATGCTTTCAGGTTTGATTCCGATCAACCGTCCCCGTGTCTTTGCTGCGACTACTGGTGCATAGTCAGGTATACCTGACCCAGGTGTCGCTCGAGTGTCGCCAGCCTCGTGCAGCACGGGCATCGAGTGGTATAGGTAATATTGCGTATCGACAACGGGGGAAGCCGTGTCAACTATGTCTGGGAGTGACTATGAACGTATGCTCGATCTTGCTATAGCGGCTCTTAACGAGCAGGAGCCTCGGCGATTATGGCCGCCGGTCATACGGGAGTTACTGAGCGCCTGCGGGGGTCGGTTCCTCGCCTTCAAATCCGACAATCGGACGAACAGTGAAAGTGCGGTGCGTCTTTGGATGACGGACGGGGCGGCCGACCACCGCCTCGATCGGGGCTTACGCAAGAGGATCAGCCGCTGCTGGCCCATGGCGGACCATTACGGGACGTCCGCTGACAGGACGCCTCGGACCGCTTCCCAGATCGTCGGCGACAGAGAATGGCGCAGCAGCGAAACGGCGGAACTGATACGGGATGCCCTCGGCGCGGACCATCTGCTGTGCATTCCGCTGCCTGCTGCATCCAGGCCGGTCAGAGGTTTTCTGATCTACCGTGCGGGATCCCCGTTCACCGAAACTCAGCTCGCCTATGCTCAGCGAGTACAGCCCCTTCTCGCGGGCGTGGACAAGCAGGACCAACTGTTGCGTCGTTGGCATGCGGACGAAGCGAAACCGCCCCCGGGGAGCCGACAGGTCGACCGTGGCCCGGATCCCACAGCAGGAACGCCTGACAGCGCCCTGACCCCGCGGCAGGTGAGCGTGCTGCTCCTGCTCGCCGACGCGCTGACCGCCGCGGCCATCGGCCGCCGCCTCGGTATTTCCATACGCACCGTCCAGAAGCATATCGAGAGCATCTACCGGAAGCTCGGAACCAGCGATCGTGTGGCAACCGTGCTGCGTGCGCAGGAATACGGCCTGATTCCCGTGAAGGCGGAACGATGACCCCGGCGGCGTCAGTTTCAGGATTCATGGGCCAGCGTATAATTTTCGTTGTATCGGGCGCCGAACTGGAGGAATTGAGCACCTGTCGGGCCGGGCGTTGGCGAGGTGCTGGAGCTGCGCGGTTGGGCCTTGAACAAGCACTGGTTCGGTTACGGCCTGACGGCCACGGCAGATGGTCCCGATGCCGGACGGCCGCGGCGCCTCCCATCCGGTGACGACCGCCAGACGCTGCGGCCACCCGTCATCGGCGACCGGCTGGGCGGTCGCGGAGTCCGCGCTCGGTACGGCCCTGGCCAGCGGTTATGAGGGGACCGTCGACCTGTTCGGGGCGGACAGCTTCGACGGTTATGTGGATCTGCTGGTGCCGGGCGCCTTGGGGTAGATCTTGTCGGATGAGGCCTGGACATGCCGAGGTACGCCGACCGCGCTTGCGAGGTGTCCGAGGACGCCGGCCGTGCCGTAGAAAGGACCTGTCGGGGCCGTGGTGAACGGCTGAGGCCGGATGCCCGGCCCAGGGCGGAGGTCTGCTCGTCGGTGTGTCGTGCCAGGCAGCGGCGGAAGGAGCATCGGGGAGACGCCCTGGACGGTCGAGCAGTCGCTGAAGCGCCTCGCCGACGACATCGGGCTGAGCGTGTCCACGGTGAAGAACACGAGGTGGATGGCCTCGCGCTGGCCGAAGGAACACCGGCAGCCGACGGTCGCCTCCTATACGGTCAGTCACGGCGATGCACTCGTTGGCCCAGGAGCAGGAGGTCGCTGCGGCGGTGACCACCGACTTCCTGAAGCGTCCGCAGGTCGCGGCCAAAGTGTCGGTGGAGGACAAGGTCCGGGCGGTGGAGGAATTCACCCGCGATGAGGCGGTCGCAGGGACGGCCGCAACGAGCCAGTTGCGCCGTCCGGACGTCGCGTTCAAGGCGATGAGCGACGACACGGCCCGATTCCACGCTGACCATGCCCAGAACGAACGCAGTCGCCAAGCCCGCGAGGACTTCGACCACACCAGCCCGGCCGCCCCCGCGGTCCGGCACATCGAGCGGAGCATGGAGCTCTTGGACCTGGTCACGACCTTCCACTCGTTCGTCGCGGCGGCCGGGCGGATCGTTCCCGGCCTGCGCAACCACCCCTTCAACGACGAGCTGGCCCGTCTACTGAAGGGCCAATAGACATGCCCCGTCCCTCACGGCGACAGGGCGATGCAGCCAGACATCACGCGGACACTCTCCGGTTCGTGCTGTTCGAGGCCAGACCCGCCGGCCTTGATTTCCCTCAGCTGGTACGCGCCAGCGACCTGCCCCCCAGCCAGGCCCGGTCCGGCCTCGCCGCGCTGAAGGACCAGGCCGCGGAGAACGGATGGCCCCCGCTGACCTGGAGCAGGCAGTCAGGCTACCGACTCGGCGCAGAACGGGCCGCTGACCTGCGGTGTCCGGGAGGGTGGGGGCCGGTCGCCGATGTAGACCTCGCGCTGCATCTCCAGGTCGATCCCGACCACCAGCAGGTCGTCCAGTATCGGATACTCCTCTCAACTGGCCCGAATGCACTGAGAGTGTCAGGAGCTTGCGACACCGGCGTAAGTCCCGAGGATGCCCTCGTAGATGTAGAGCCGCGATTGTCCCGGCGGGATGACGTAGCAGGAGCTGTCGGGTGAAGGGTGTCAATATCCCGATCAGGCCGCTGAGCTGGGTGTTTCTTGTGGATGGAGAAGTCGTTGGGGTGGCGTGGTGTGGTACTCGTTGAGCAGGCCGCCGAGTAGCTGTCGCCGTCGGACTACGGCAGCGGGCAGGAGGGTGACGCTCGGGTGGTCGTCTGGGGTGCGTAGGTCGAGGCTGCGGTGGGCCCGTCCGGTGTTGTAGTGCTCGGCGTACGTGGTGAGGACGGCACGG
>NZ_JBSFMM010000103.1:0-39627 GCF_053599555.1 Streptomyces sp. NPDC000941 | reverse complement strand
GAGGCCTTGTCCTGGCCCGCGGCCTTGTCGTCGTTGTTGCAGGCCGTCAGGGACAGGGCGGCGGCTGCGGTCAGGACCGCGGCGGCAACGCGGAACGAACGACGGCGGGCGGTGCGGGCAGCGGCGTTGGAACGCATTTCGGGTCCCCCTGGGAGGTGGTCGGTGTCGTGCTCTGCTCGGTACGACAACAACTCTGACCGGCGCCACTACCGCAACACTGCCGCCCCACTAACGTCCGGCTAACACGACCGTGACCAGGGAAAAGACGCCAGGCGGCGGACTGGCGGGGCTCATTCACGCGCCGGGGCCGCCAGCCGGTCGAGGCGTTCGCGGTGAGCCGGGGTCAGATCCAGACGCGCCGCGGCGAGGTTTTCCTCCAGGTGGGCGATCCGGGCGGTGCCGGGGATCGGGAGGACGACGGGCGAGCGGTCGAGCAGCCACGCGAGCGAGACCTGCGTGGGGGCGGCGCCGAGCTCGGCCGCGATGGCGGCGATCTCCGCCCTGGCCCCCAGCGCCCCCATCGCGACGGGCCGCCACGGCAGGAACGCGATCCCCGCCGCCCCGCATGCCTCGAGCACGGGCTCGTGCTCGCGGTCGAGCAGGTTGTAGCGGTTCTGGACGCTGACGACGTCGACGATCTCCCGCGCCTGGCCGAGTTCGGCGACGGTGACCTCGGACAGCCCGAGTCGGCCGACCTTGCCCTCCGACTGGAGCTCCCGCAACGTGCCCAGCTGGTCGGCGAGCGGTGTCTCCGGGTCGATACGGTGCAGCTGGAGCAGTTCGATCCGCCCGACCCGGAGCCGGCGGAGGGCCTGCTCGACCTGGTCGCGCAGGATGGCCGGACGCCCGTCCAGCCGCCACTCGCCGCCTGGGCCCGTCCGCGCGACGCCGACCTTGGTGGTGATGAGCAGCCCGGCGGGGTATGGGTGCAGGGCCTCGGCGAGGAGTTCCTCGTTGGCTCCGCCGCCGTACAGATGGGCGGTGTCGATCAGCGTGACGCCGAGCTCGACGGCTCGCCGGGCGACCGCGATGGCCGCCTCGCGGTCGGCAGCGGGCTCGGTCGGCAGGTGCATGGCCCCGAACCCGAGCCGCCGTACCTCCAGGTCCCCGCCGATATGAAACGTGTCCGATGCCATCTGCTGTCTCCGCCCCCGTCGCTCGACGATTGCACGCTAACAGCTCCGTCAGTGAGTGATGGGTCGGCGATGATCGGTGCATGTACGAGATCGTGTTGATGTCAGATCCCAAGGTCGCGGCGATCCCGGTAGCCGACTGCGGCGAACCACTCGTCGACGTCCGGCTCGATGATTCCCTCGCCGTCGACTCCCGCAAGGCCGATGGCTCGGGAGCATTCGCCCATCTGCGAGAAGGGGTCCTGACCCACCTCATCAAGGCACAGCAGTCACTCCCGGACGGCATCCGTCTGCTGTTCATCGAGGGGTTCCGGCCGCCCGCGCTGCAGCGCCACTACTTCGAGAGCTACGCCGGCGAACTGCGAGCCGACAACCCGGACTGGTCGCCGACGCAGGTGCACCAGGCCGCGAGCCGATACGTATCGCCACCGGAGATCGCACCGCACAGCGCCGGCGCCGCGGTGGACCTGACTCTCGTCACCGCCGACGGACGCGAACTCGACATGGGAACCCGGGTGAACGCCAGCCCGGAAGAGAGCGACGGCGCCTGTTACACGCACGCCGACAACATCGGCCCTGAAGCGCGGGCCAACCGCCGGATGCTCGGTGCCGCACTGACCGCCGCGGGTCTGGTCAACTACCCCACGGAGTGGTGGCACTGGTCCTTCGGGGATCGCTACTGGGCCCTTGCGACCGGAGCCGACAGCGCGCTGTACGGGCCGCGCGACCTCGGTTGAGACCGGCACCGTCCGGCGCGGGTGGCAAACCCTGCCCGGTGATGTACAGGTCCAGCAGCCCGGCGGGCGGGAGCCGCGGGCCGGCCCCGGCAAGGGTGCGGCATCCCCCGCCACAACCGCCCCGCCCGCCCCTTTAGCATGGGCTCGTGCCGAGCCCTGCCGAGTGCCGTCCGTCGCCGCCCGTGTGGCGGTGGCGAGCGCTGCTCGTGCTCGGGGTGCTGGCCGGGCTGCTGGGCATGCACGCCCTCGGGCCCGCCGGCGGTCTGATGCCGGGCGCCCATGAGCGCCCCGCCGCCATGACGACCGCCATGACCACCACCGCCTTCGCCCACAGCAGCTGCGACGGCGCGTGCGGCGGCTCGCATATCCACCACGCCGATCCGACCTGTGCGTCACCCGCGCTCGGCGGTGGGCCCACGCTGTCGGCGCCCCCGTCGACGCCCGTGGCCGACTGCGGCCATGACCTCGCGGCGGCCCGGCCCGGTACGGCGCCGTCTCCGGCCGACGGGCGGGCGCCGCCCACCCTGGCCGAACTCCAGCTCCTGCGGATATAGGACACGCCCTCGCGGCGCCGCCCCTCCCGATCCGGGTTGGGTCCGGCACCAGTCCGGTATGTCCTGAAATACCCCCTACACTTCCTCAGGAGCTCCCCCATGCGTTCCCTGACCCGTCGTACGGCGCTCGTCGCCGCGGCCGCCACGGCCGCGCTGTCCCTCACCCTGACCGCCTGCGGCAGCGACGACAGCGGCAGCAGCGGCCACTCCGGCCACGACTCGACGAAGACCACCGCGACCGCGTCCGCGTCCGCTCCGGCCGGCAAGCACAACGAGGCCGATGTGAGCTTCGCGCAGGGGATGATCCCCCACCACCGCCAGGCCGTGGAGATGGCCGACCTGGCCCCCACCCGGGCCTCGTCCGCCCAGGTCAAGAAGCTGGCCGCCGACATCAAGAAGGCGCAGGACCCGGAGATCCGCACGATGTCCGGGTGGCTGGATGCCTGGGGCGAGAAGGTCCCGGAGGCGATGCCCGGCATGGACCACTCCCAGCACGAGGGCATGCCCGGAATGATGAGCTCAAAGGACATGGAGGAGCTGAAGAAGGCGTCCGGCGCGGCCTTCGACACCGCGTTCCTGAAGATGATGGTCCAGCACCACAACGGCGCGGTGGAGATGGCCGGCACCGAGAAGCAGAAGGGTGCGTACGGCCCGGCCAAGACCATGGCCGACGACATCATCAAGACCCAGAACGAGGAGATCACCGAGATGAACAAGCTCCTCGGTAAGAGCTGAGGCAAGGGCTGCGGCAAAGGCCCCGGCACCCCGCCGGGCCTTTGCCCATTCAGCCGCAGCAGGCCCAGTGGTTACGATCTGGCGCGATGAGTAGACAGCGCGACGCGAGCCGAATACCGGGCGGCACGGTGCGAGCCACCGTGCTCTCGGTGCTCCGCTGTGCCGTCCCGCTGCTCACTGTCGCGCTCTGGCTGGCGCCGTCGTTCCTCCGCCCGGCCATGGAGCACGCTCCCGCCGCGGCGCACGCCTCCGGCTCGGCGCACCCTCCGGCCCGCCCCGCCATGGCCACACTCGCCCCGCCGTGCCCGGCCCTCGTGTCCGGCCGGCACACGGTCCAGGCGCCCTGGACGGACAGCGCGGGCGGCGCCGGCGACAACTGCGTGGCCGGTCCCTGGGGGGTGAGCCAGGGCGTGGTGCCCGCACCCGTCCCCCCGCCCGCGCTCACCGGGCTGCTCCCGCGCGACCGCCCGTACGACACGGATGCCACCCGGGCCCCGCCCGGCCCCGCCGCCCGCGCCCCCGGCCTCCACCAGCTCCAAGTGCTTCGCACCTAGGCCGCCGGTATCCGGATCCGCACATCATTCATTCCTCCAGTGCAAGGACAAGGACAAACCATGGCTTCCAAGGGATCGAAGACGAGGAACGCGGCCGCCGCGCGCCGCGAGAAGATCGAGGAGTTGCGCCGCGCCGAACGGGCGCGCGACCGCCGCTACCGCATCATCACGATCGTCTCGTGCACGGTGATCGTCGTCGGGCTGGTCGTCGGCGGCTACTTCATCATCGACGCCACCAAGGACAAGGACGAGAAGGCCAAGGCGGTGACGATGACGACGGTCAAGACCGGCACCTTCAAGGGCATGAAGACCTGGAAGAACCTCAGCCAGACCCACGTCAAGGGCAAGGTCGACTACCCGATGTCGCCACCGGTCGGCGGCAACCACAACCAGGTCTGGCAGAACTGCAACGGCGACGTCTACAAGAAGCCGATAGCCAATGAGAACGCGGTGCACGCCCTGGAGCACGGCTCCGTATGGGTCACCTACACCGACAAGGCGGCGGCCAAGGACGTAACCGCGCTGGAGAAGCGCGTGAAGGCCACCCCGTACTCCCTGATGAGCCCCTACCAGGACCAGGACGGCCCGATACTCCTCAACGCGTGGGGCACCCAGCTGAAGGTCGACTCGGCGGACGACCCGCGCGTGGCGAAGTTCTTCGAGGACTACGTGCAGGGCAAGCAGACCCCCGAGAAGGGCGCCGCGTGCACCGGAGGTAAGTCGGAATGACGGACACCGGCCAGGTGGCGGACACCGGCCGCGCGGGACGCCAGCCGCTGATCGCGGGCATCTCCGCCGCGCTCGCATTGCTGACGCTGGTGACGGTGGGCGTCCTGTGGCTCACGGCGGACCGCTCGGACGGCTCGACCGGGCCGTCGACGCCCACCAAAGCCTCCGCGGAGGCGGGCTTCGCCCGGGACATGTCCGTCCACCACCAGCAGGCGGTCGAGATGTCGTTCATCGTGCGCGACGACACCGACGACGAGGATGTGCGCCGCCTCGCGTACGACATCATCAACACCCAGGCCAATCAGCGCGGGATGATGCTGGGCTGGCTGGACCTGTGGGGGCTCTCCGTGACCTCGGAGGACCCCCCGATGACATGGATGAAGGAGTCCATGGACCACGGTTCGATGGACTCCATGGACTCGATGGGCCCCGACGGCGGCTACAAGCCGCACGACGGGTCCCTCATGCCCGGTATGGCCACCAACACCCAGCTGGACCAGTTGCGCAAGGCCAAGGGCCGGGCCGCTGAGGTGATGTTCCTGCGGTTGATGATCGCCCACCACAAGGGCGGGATCGACATGGCCAAGGGAGCGGTCGAGCTGGTCAAGGACCCGACGGTCAAGCTGCTGGCGCAGGGCATGGTCGACAGCCAGCAGTCGGAGATCCAGCTGATGAACGACATGCTCAAGAAGCGCGGAGCCGACCCTGTGAAGTAACCCGCCGCTCAGGCAATCCCCCCAAGGCGCTTCTCCTCCCGGAGAGGCGCCTTGTGCTTGTCCGCATGGGACGCCACACGGGACGGGGCCGCCTCTAATCTGCCGTTATGGACATCACCATTCACACGACTTCTCTCCCGCACAACGACCCGGACGCGTCGCTCGTCTTCTACCGCGACGTCCTCGGCTTCGAGGTCCGCAGCGACGTCGGGCAGGGCAGGATGCGCTGGATCACGGTCGGCCCGGCCGGTCGGCCCGATACGTCGATCCTTCTGGCGCCGCCGGCCGCCGACCCGGGAGTCACCGAGGACGAGCGCCGCACCATCGCCGAGATGATGGCCAAGGGCACCTACGGCTGGATCCTGCTGGCCACCCCGGACCTCGACGCCACGTTCGAGAAGGTGCGGGCAGGCGACACCGAGGTCGTACAGGAGCCGACCGAGCAGCCGTACGGCATCCGCGACTGCGCCGTCCGCGATCCCGCCGGCAATCTGGTCCGCATCCAGGAGCTTCGCTGAATCGAGCGCGCGGCGGAGGCGGACCGGGACCGGGCCGCGCGGGCCCGGTCGGTCTAGCGGGAGGTGGGGGTGAACTGGACCGGTATGGCCGACACTCCGCGCATCATCAGCTTGGAGCGCCATTCCAGGTCCTCGGAGGCGACGGTCAGCGTCACGTCCGGGAGGCGGTCGATCAGGACCTCGATCGCGGCCATGGCGATGGCCTCGGCGAGCTCGCGGGCGACCGGGGGGCAGCCGTGGGTGCCGTGGCTGAAGGCCATATGAGCCTGGTTGCCCGCCGCGCCGGCGCGGAAGTCCGGCCGTACGTCGGGGTCGGCGTTGGCCGCGGCGAGGCCCAGCATCAGGCAGTCGCCCTTCCTGATGTGGCGCCCGGCGAGCATGGTGTCCTCGGCGGCCCAGCGGCCGACCCAGTTGGGGACCGGAGTGGCCTCCCACAGCACCTCGTTGATCGCCTGGCCGACGCTGCGCCGCCCGCCGGACATGGTGACCGCGAACCGCTCGTCGGTGAGCATGAGCCGCAGCGCGTTGCCGATCAGGTCGGTGGTGGGCTGGTGGGCCGCGTAGACGTTGCCCAGCAGGTCGTTGATGATCTCCTCGTCGGTGAGACCGGCATGGTGGTTCACCAGGACCGTGGAGATGTTCTTACGGTCCGGGGTCGCCCGGGCGTGCTCCATCAGCGACACCATCCGGTCGACCATGTTCTGGTGCGCTTCGGGGCCGCCCTTCCCGCTGACCAGGTCGACCGTGATCTGCTGCAGTTCGGTGGATTCGGCCTCGTTCATGCCGTACATGCGGTTGAGCACGCGCAGCGGGATCTGGCAGGCGTAGTCGGCGATGAGATCGGCGTGGCCACGGCCCGCGAAGGTGTCGATCAGACCGTCCGCGACACGCTCGCACAGCGCGCGCAGCTCGAACGCGTCCACGATCTCCATGCTGTCGATGATCGCCTCGGCCCGCCGCTCGTGTTCGGCGCCCTCGGTGAACAGCATGGTCGGCCGGTAGCCGACGAAGGTCATCAGCTCCCAGTCCGGCGGGACCTTGTCCCAGGAGTGCCAGCGGCGCGAGTCGCGGGCGAAGACGTTGGGGTCGGTGGTGACCCGCACCAGTTCCCGGTAGCCGAGCACCATCCAGACGGGGATCTGGCCGTCGAGCAGGACGGGTACCACGGGGCCATGGTCGCGGCGGAGCCGGCGGTAGAGGTCTTCCTGGCTCCGGCTGAAGTCCTCGGCGTGCAGCAGCACGGCGTCCGGCTGCTCCGGCCAGCCCGGAAGCGGTGCGGCGGAGGTGTCGGGTTCCTCAGGGGGGAGCGTGGGGTCCGGGGTGGTCACGCGGTGCTCTCCGAGAAGGTGGACGAGGTGGACAGAGAGTAGAGATGGCGCGCGAGGGCGACCAGTACGGCCTTGCTGGAGTCGCGCTCCCGGGCGTCGCAGTCGACGATCGGGATGTCGGCGGACAGGTCGAGGGCCGCGCGCACCTCCTCCAGCGTGTGCTTGGGCTCGCCGAAGTTGTTGCGCGCGACGATGAACGGCGTGCCGTGGTGCTCCAGCCGGTCGATGGCGTACCAGGAGTCGGAGAGCCGGTTGGTGTCCACCAGGACGACCGCGCCCAAGGTCCCCATGAACAGCCGGTCCCACAGGAACCAGAACCGCTCCTGGCCGGGGGCGCCGAACAGATAGAGCACCATCTGCTCGTTCAGGCTGATCCGGCCGAAGTCGAAGGCGACGGTCGTGGTGGTCTTGTCCTGTACCTGCGACGCGTCGTCGATCCCGACGCCCGCCTGCGTCATGGTCTCCTCGGTGCTCAGCGGGCGGATCTCGCTGACGGACCGGACCATGGTGGTCTTTCCGACCCCGAAGCCCCCGACGATCACGATCTTGAGGCCGTCCCGCGCGCTCTCGCTCAGCTGCGCGCCCTCGGGGCGGTCAGAGGTTCTGGAGTGCAACGAGCACCTTCTTCAGCATCTCGGGTTCGGGCAGCTGCCTGTCGGAGCGGACCACCTGGGGATGGCGAGCGGTGATCTTTCCGGTGTCGAGCAGATCGCAGAGCAGGATCTTCACCACGCTCACCGGCAGGCCCAGATAGGAGGAGATCTCCACGACCGCCAGCGGGCGGTGGCACATCCGCAGGATCTTGGCGTGCTCGGACTGCATCCCCGGGCTGGGCTCGCTCTCGCTGACGATGAGCGTGACCATGTCGAACACGCTCTCGTCCACCCGGCTGCGACCCCCGGTGACGGTGTACAGCCGGTCCGGATCCTCGCTGTCGACGGCCCCTCGGATCATGCCGTGGCCCCGCCGCCGTCACCCGCGGCCACGCGGGGCGCGGCGCGCAGATGGTCGCCGATCTGCTCGACCAGCTCGTTCATGTTGTGGCCGATGATGCCGACGTCGGCCTCGTCCTCCGCGATGACCGCGAGGTGGGCGCCCTCACCGGCCTCGACGATGAACAGGATGCCGCCGTGGAACTCCGTCATCGACTGCCGGACGCCGCCGCTGCCGTCGCCGAACTCGATGGACGCGCCGTGCGACAGGCTCTGGATCCCCGAGGCGATGGCCGCCAGTTGGTCGGCCTGGTCGAGGGACAGGCCGGAGGTGAGGCACAGTTTGAGACCGTCTCTGGAGAGCACCAGCGCGTGGCGGGCGCCGGGGGTCTTCTTCAGCAGGTTCTCCAGCAACCAGTCCAAGCTGCGATCTGTGGTGTTCATCGGGGTTCCTTCTGTCACGGCTGGTCGTTCTCGGGAGACGTCTCGGGGGTGGCGTGGGCTTCGGCCGCCTGGTCGTCGGCGCACGGGGCCGGCTCGGCCCCGGGGCAGGGGGCGCCGCCGCGGGCGGCCTGGCGGAAGGCGCCGAGGCGGGTGGCGTCGGGGCGCGGGCGGTCGGAGGGTGCCTTGCGCTCCTGGGGGGTGGCGGGCCGGGAGGCCGCGGCCAGCGTCTCACCGCGGCGGCGCTTGGGCAGTCCGCCGGTCGACTCGGCGCTCGTGGGCTGCGGTGCGGCGGCCGGGCCGGGGTCCGGGGCGGGGGCGGCCGGCCGGGTGGGGGCGGCGGTGGGGGCGGCGGAGCGGTTCGCGGCCTGGGTGGTGGGCGACGGGCGGGAGGAGCGGGCGGCCGGGGCCGGGTTGGTCGCGGCGTCCTGGCTCACATGGGTGATCAGCTGCTGCGGGATCAGGACGACCACGCCGGTGCCGCCGCGCGAGGAGGGCCGGAAGGAGACCGTCAGGCTGTGCTTACGGGCCAGCTGCCCGACGACCGCGAGCCCGAGCCGGGTGCCGGAGAGCGTGGTCAGGTCCAGGGGGTCGGAGGAGACGGCCTTCTCGGCGCGGGAGAGGGCGGCCGGGCCCATGACCAGACCGCCGTCCTCGACGGTCACCACGACGCCGGTGTGCGTCTCCTGGACGTACACATGCACCTCCTCGGTGGGAGGCGAGAACGTGGCGGCGTTGTCCATGAGTTCGGCGAGGGCGTGCATGACGCCCTCGGCGGCGTAACCGGCGACCGCGGCGGTGCTGGCCGAGTGGATCCGGACCCGCTGGTAGGCGCTGATCCGGCCGACCGCGCCGCGCAGCACACTCTCCATGACGATCGGCTTGGTCCAGCGGCGCCCGGAGCGGGCACCGGTGAGGACCGCGATGCTGTCCGCGATACGGCCTGCCTGCGCGGTGGTGTGATCGAGCTTCAGCAGGTCGCCGAGGACGGCCTCGTCGTGCCGGTGCTCCATCTCCCGCAGGTCGGCGAGCATGCTGGTGGCCAGCGCCTGCACCCGGCCGGCGGCGTTGGCGCAGGCCGCCATGGCCGAGGCGCGCATACGCTCACCGGTGGCCACTTCCCGCACCAGCATCTTGAGCACGCGGTCGTGCGCACCGCTGGCGGGCGTGGGCAGCGTGGAGAGCACGGTGTCCACCGTCTCGCCTTCGCGCAGCTGCCCCACCGCAGATGGAATCGTTTCATCAGCGAGCATCGCGGCCTCGGCCTCCATCACCTCCGTACGCCGCGTGACTTCGGCCTGCATGGCCGCCGTACGCCGTGCGGCGTCGGCCTCCACGGCCGCCAGGCGCGCCTGGAGCCGCCGTACGGCCTGCGCGCGGGCCGAGGCGAACGCGGCGGCCACACAGAGCAGAACGGCGACCACACCGCAGAACAGGCCGACGGACGCCCGGTGGGCGGAGGGCACTTCGGCCGTCACCCAGGCGCCCACACCGCCGACGACCACGGCGGCCAGCAGCGGTACGGCCAGGGCCTGCCGCGTCATGGGGAACCCTTTGACAGGTTGGCTGGATATATGTGCTGACATCTCTCAGGTCCTCAGGGGCGCGATCGAGGGTTGAGGGCGGTTTCGAGCCATGGGCGGCACATCGTAGTACCGCACACGGGCTTTTGACCGGCTCGCTCGCCAATCGGACCTTGACATCCCGTCAGCACCGCGGAACAAACGCCGGATGACCCCTGCGTGTCGACCACCGAACCCCCGTCAAACACCAACAAACAGAATGAGCCGCTCCGGTCCGTACGTCCACCCGCATGGCGCGATCTCTGTCGACGCTAGAGCCTCTAGCGTCGACAGAATCGAGAGATCTCGCCGAAGGAGGCGCGATGGGACATCGACACGCCGTCGCGTCGGCGCGTCGATGTCCCATACTCACCACAAAGTCAGCGGGCAGGCTCAGGGCAGGGCCAGCTCCGCCCAGATGACCTTGCCGTCGGCCGTGTAGCGGGTCCCCCAGCGCTCCGCGAACTGCGCGACCAGGAACAGTCCGCGGCCCCCCTCGTCCGTCGTCGCCGCGTACCGCAGATGCGGCGAGGTGCTGCTGGTGTCGGACACCTCGCAGATGAGATTGCGATCGCGTAGGAGTTGCACCCGGATCGGACCGGCGGCGTAGCGGATCGCATTGGTGATCAGTTCGCTGAGCACCAGCTCCGCGGTGAAGGCCATGTCGGGCACCGCCGCGGGCAGCCCCCACTCCGTCAGCTGCCCGATGGCCGCGGCCCGCACCTCGGCCACCGCCGCCGGGTCGCAGGGGACGTCCCAGCTCGCCACCCGGTCGGCTCCCAGCACCCGGGTGCTGGCCACGATCAGCGCGATGTCGTCGGTGGGGCGCGCGGGCAGCACGGCGTCCAGCACGTCCGCGCAGGTCTGGTCGGGCGTACGGCCGGGGTGGGCCAGGGCCTCGCGCAGCAGCTCGAGCCCGGCGTCGATCTCCCGTCTGCGGTCCTCGATGAGCCCGTCGGTGTACAGCACCAGCTGGCTGCCCTCGGCCAGCTCCAGTTCGGCCGTCTCGAAGGGCAGGCCGCCCAGGCCCAGCGGCGGCCCGGCGGGCAGGTCGATGAACTCCACGGAGCCGTCGGGGGCGACCACCGCGGGCGGCGGATGTCCGGCACGGGCCATCGCGCAGCGCCGGGTCACCGGGTCGTAGATCGCGTACAGACAGGAGGCCCCGGTGATCCCCGCGCCGCCGCCCTCGGCCCCTTCCGAGCCGACGGCGGTGGTGGCAGTGGCAGTGGCAGTGACGTCGTCTTGGTCGATCCGGGCGACCAGGTCGTCGAGGTGGGAGAGGAGTTCGTCGGGCGGCAGGTCGAGGGTGGAGAAGTTGTGCACGGCGGTACGCAGCCGCCCCATCGTGGCCGCCGCGTGCAGCCCGTGCCCGACCACATCGCCCACCACCAGCGCCACCCGGGCCCCCGGCAGCGGAATCACATCGAACCAGTCGCCGCCCACCCCCGACTCCGCGGGCAGATAGCGATACGCCACATCCAGCGCGCTCTGCTCGGGCAGGGCGCGGGGCAGCAGGCTGTGCTGGAGCGTCACCGCCATGGTGTGCTCGCGCGTATAGCGCCGGGCGTTGTCGATGCAGACGGCGGCGTGGGAGGCCAGCTCCTCGGCGAGGGCGATCTCGTCCTCCTCGAAGGGGGCGTTCTTCTCCATGCGCCAGAAGCTGACCATGCCCAGCATGACGCCCCGGGCCCGCAGCGGCACCGTCACCAGCGACCGGACGCCGTAGTCGATGGCCAGGCCGGTCTGTTCCGGGTCCTGGGCGCGCCAGCCGTGGGCTTCCCTCAGGTCCGGTTCGACCGCCGCCTGCCCGCTGGCGAAGGCCTGGGCCTGCGGGGTGGAGGAGACGAACGAGAAGTGGGTGCCCACCTGGTAGAAGGGATGGACGTCGCTGATGCCGCGGACCGCCGTACGGCACATCTCGATACCGCCCACCGCCAGCGGCTCCTCGCCGCGCAGCACGGGCTCCGCCAGGTCGACGGTGACGAAGTCGGCGAACCGCCCCACCGCGACCTGGGCCAGCTCCTCGGCGGTCCGGCCGACGTCCAGCGTGGTGCCGATCTCCACGCTGGCGTCGTACAGCAGTTTGAGGTGCTTCTGCGCCACCTCCGCCCGCCCCGACAGGGCGCGCAGCTCGGTGGAGTCCCGCAGGGTCGCCACGCTGCCGGGCGGGCCGCCGTCCCGGTCCGTGGGGCGGTTGTTGACCGCCAGCAGCCGGTCCCCGGCCACCAGCACCTCGTCGGAGACGACCTGCCCGGCCGCCAGTGCCTGGGCCAGCTGCGGCTCCAGGCCGAGCTCGGTGACGGCCCGGCCCTCCGGGTATTCGGGCAGATCGAGCAGGCGGCGCGCCTCGTCGTTGGCCAGCATCAGCCGGCCGCCGCCGTCCACGATCAGCACACCTTCCCGTACGGAGTGCAGCACCGCGTCGTGGTGCTCGTACATCCGGGTCATCTCGGCCGGGTCCAGGCCGTGGGTCTGCCGCCGCAGCCGCCTGCTGACCAGCGCCGTGCCGCCGGTGGCCAGGGCGAGCGAGGCGCCGGCCGCGCCGATGAGGATCGGCATCTGGCGGTTGGCCAGGCCGCTGACCTTGTTGACCGTGATGCCCGAGGCCACCAGGCCGATGACCTTGCCCCGGCTGTCGGTGACGGGCACCACGGCCCGTACGGAGGGGCCGAGCGTGCCGGTGTACGTCTCGGTGACGGTGTGGCCCTGGACGGCGGGGCGGTAGTTGCCGAGGAAGCGGTGGCCGATCCGTGAGGTGTCGGGGTGGGTGTAGCGGATCCCCTTCGTGTTCAGGACCACGACGAAGTCGACCCCGGCGTCCTTGCGCGCGGCTTCGGCCAGTGGCTGGAGCACCGCGGTCGGATGGGGGGAGCGCAGCGCGGCCGGCATGCCCGGTGCGTCGGCGAAGGTCGTGGCGACGGCGAGCGAGCGGTGCCGGGCCTCGTTGGTGGCGTCGTGCTGGACCTGCAGAACGAGGGCGACGGACGCGGCGGCGATCAGCAGCAGCACGATCACCAGCTGCAGCAGAAAGACCTGGCCGGCGACGCTGCGCGTACTCAGCCAAGAGCCAGAGCGCCGCCCCGCCGCCTCCGGGCGCTCACGCCGCCGACTCCGTGGGCGCCGACCGGGGAACGTACGGGCAGCCAGTACCCACGATCGACCCTTAAACCGGGCCATACACCTACATCTACACCGCGTCTTCCCGGAAGGCGAACCCCCCATGGCTCCGCAGGTGCCGACCCGGGCGACCTATGCAAACCTGAAAAGGATGTAATTAGCCATAATTGCCGTATTCCATCGGCCGTTCGGCGGTCGTTCGGCGGTCGAGTCGGCAGGGACGAAGGAGCCCGCAATGGCCAGTCACGTCGGTGGAGTTCAGCCGCAAGCCGCGCCAAGTGCGCACCACCGGGCAGCGGTGACCGGATGGGCCGTCTTCGCGGCCGTCATGCTGATCTTCGCGGGGCTCCTGGCCCTCAGCCAGGGGATCTCGGCCATCCGCCACGACCAGGTGTTCGTGGTCACGCGTCACTACGCCTTCACGTTCAACCTCACGGGGTGGGGATGGGTCCACGCGATCGTCGGCGCCCTCGCCGTGGTCGCCGGTGCGGCCCTGTTCACCGGCGCCATGTGGGCCCGGGTGACCGGTGTGGTGCTGGCGGGTCTCAGCCTGATCGCCAATTTCCTGTGGCTGCCCTACTACCCGGTCGGGGCCGTGACGCTGCTCATCCTGGACGCCCTCGTCATCTGGGCGCTGTGTGCGGGGATGGCCGAACAGCCGCAGGCACAGCAGGGACAGCAGGGGCAGGGCCCGCCGGTCACAAGCCGATGACCACCAGCGCCGTATCGTCCGCGACGGCCCCGCCCGTGACGCCGAGGTCGACCAGCAGCGCATCGGCCAGCCGCTCGGGCTCAAGATCGCCGTGCCGGGACAGGCTGTCGGCGAGCCGGCCGAGCCCGACGTCGATGTCCTCGCCGCGCCGCTCGATGAGCCCGTCGGTGTACAGCACCAGGGTGCCGCCCGGCGTGTACGGGAGAGTGGCCTCGGGCCGGTCCACATGCTCCGAGCGGACGCCCAGCGGCGGGTCTGTGGCCTGGTCGAGCAGTACGACATCTCGGTCGGCCCGCAGCAGCAGCGGCGGCGGATGGCCGGCGCAGCTGTAGACGATGCTCCGCGCGGACCGGTCGATGACCACCTGCACTGCGGTCGCGGCCAGCGCCCCCTCGATGGAGCGCGCGTACAGGCCGAGCGCCTCCAGCGCCTTGGCGGCCCCGTCCACGACCCTGATGGCCGCGCTCAGCGCGCTGCGCAGCTGCCCCATTACACATGCGGCCTCAAGCCCCTGGCCCACCACATCGCCCACCGACGCCGCGATCCGGCCGTCGGCCAGTTCGAACACCTCGTACCAGTCGCCGCACACGTTCAGCGAGCCGACGGCGGGCCGGTAGCGGACGGCCACGTGCCGATGCAGCCCGGGGACCAGCGCGGGCAGCATGGCCTGCTGCAGGGCCAGCGCCGTCGTCCGCTCCTGGGCGTGCGCCTCCCGCAGCCGCTCGTTCAGCTCCTGCAGCTCCTGCGCACGGGTGTGGAGGTCGGCGTCGATCTCCGCGGTGCGGGTGAGCGGTGCCCGTGCGCGTCCCCGGACGAAGTCCGTCACGTCCACCACCCGGTGGATGATCAGCTGGACCGAGCCGTCCGGCCCGAGGACGGGGATATTGATCGGGCTCCAGTACCGCTCCTCGAACCGCCCCTCGCCCCGCTTCACGCCCTCGCCGCCCGGGACGGGGATGTCGTACTTCTGCAGCGCCATGCTGTCCCGCTCGCCCGTCGCCAGGACCCGCCTCATGGAGGCGCCCAGATTGCGGGTCCCGGTGGCGTTCGGATCCGCCGGGTTGTCGGGGAAGGCGTCGAAGATATGGCGGCCGAGCAGATCCTCGCGCCTGGCCCGAGTGGCTTTCAGATACGCCTGATTGACCGCGACGATCACCAGATCGGGGCCCACCACCAGATTCGGACTCGGGGTGGCCTCGAAAAGCGCTTCATAGTCGATCTGCCGTCCCGTGGCCGCTCCCTGCTCGTGCCCTGCCACGCCGCACCTACGGGGTGAACCGCGTGCTCAAGCCCAATCTATGGCGGTATCGCGGCCACCGCACGCGGCCGGGGTGCGCGGCCGGGCGGAAAGGGCGAGGCTGAAGCCATGCTGCTGGCCGATGTCGCCCGTACCTCCCGCGAGGTCGCGGCCACCGCCGCCCGCTCGGAGAAGATCGCGGCCCTGGCCCGGCTGCTCAGCCGCGTCGAACCCGCCGAGGCGCCCGTGGTGATCACCTACCTCGCGGGCAGGCTGCCGCAACGCCGCATCGGGGTGGGCTGGGCCGGGCTGCGGATGCGCCCAGAACCGGCCGCCGGGCCCCGCCTCGGGGTGCTCGACGTGCACCAGGCCCTGGACCGGGTCGCGGCCGTCTCCGGCACCGGCGCCACCACCGAGCGCAAGCGGCTGGTCTCCGGGCTGATGTCCGCCGCCACCGAGGACGAGCAGGCCTTTCTGCTCGGGCTGATCGGCGGGGAACTGCGCCAGGGCGCGCTGGACGCGCTCGCCGTCGAGGGGCTTTCGGCCGCGGTCGGCGCGCCCCCGGCCGAGGTGCGCCGCGCGGTGATGCTCGGCGGCTCGCTGGGCGCGGTCGCCCGGGCACTGCTGGAGAGCGGGCCGCCGGCGCTGTCCGAGTTCGGGCTCGAGGTGGGGCGGCCGGTGCTGCCGATGCTCGCCCACAGCGCACGGGACCTGGACGAGGCCCTGGACCGGCTCGGCCCCTGCGCGGTCGAGGAGAAGCTGGACGGCATCCGGGTGCAGGTGCACCGGGACAAGGAGACCGTACGCGTCTACACCCGCACCCTCGACGAGATCACCGACCGCCTGCCGGAGGTGGTCGCGGCCGCCCGTGAGCTGGCGGTGGAGCGGGCGGTCCTCGACGGCGAGGTGATCGCCCTCGACGCCGACGGCAGGCCCCGGCCGTTCCAGGAGATCTCCGGCCGGGTCGGCGCACGGCTCGACGTGGCCGGGGCCAGCGCCTCGCTGCCGCTGTACCCGGTCTTCTTCGACCTGCTGGCCGTGGACGACCGGGACCTGCTCGACCTGCCCGCCCGCGACCGCCACGCCGAACTGGCCCGGGTGGCACCCGCGCCCCGGCGGGTCCGCAGGCTGCTGGCCGAGGATCCGCGGGACGAGGCGACCCGGCGGGCGGCGCGCGAGTTCGCCGCCGATGTGCTGGCCCGCGGGCACGAGGGCGTCATGGCCAAGTCCCTCGACGCCCCGTACAGCGCGGGCCGGCGCGGCGCGTGCTGGCTCAAGGTCAAACCGGTGCACACGCTCGACCTGGTCGTACTGGCCGCCGAATGGGGCCACGGCCGCCGCACCGGCAAGCTGTCCAACCTCCACCTGGGCGCCCGGCGCCCGGACGGCACCTACGCCATGCTCGGCAAGACCTTCAAGGGCCTCACCGACAAGCAGCTCGGCTGGCAGACGGAGGCGCTGCTGCGGCTGGCCGTCAGCGACGACGGATGGGTGGTGCGGGTGCGGCCAGAACTGGTCGTGGAGGTCGCCTTCGACTCGCTCCAGCGGTCCTCCCGCTATCCGGAGGGGGTGACGCTGCGCTTCGCGCGGGTGCTGCGCTACCGCGAGGACAAACCGGCGGAGGAGGCCGACACGGTCGAGACGGTGCTGGCACTGCGCGGCACGTAAGGACCGTACGGGGCCGGTCACCGCCGCGTCGTACGCAGGAGCCGGTCTCGGCCCCGCTATCGCCCCAGGGCCTGACGGGCCAGCCGGTACGCCACCAGGTCGGCCACCGATATCAGCGGCAGCAGCCTGCTGGCCGCGAGCCGGCTCAGATCCTCGTGGCCCGCCAGCTCCCAGTCCGCCGTGACGACCGCGCCGACCGCGGTCACCCCGGAGAGCCCCGCCAGCCGCGACAGATCGACGGCCGCCTCGGCATGGCCCTCCCGCTCCAGCACCCCGCCCGGCATCGCGCACACCGGGAAGACATGCCCCGGGCGCCCCAGCTGGCCGGGAGCGGTCTGCGGATCGGCCAGCGCCTGGACGGTGCGCGAGCGGTCCGCGGCGGACAGGCCGGTGGTCGTGGTGGGCCCCAGCAGATCGACGGGGACGGTGAAGGCGGCGCTGAGCAGCGTCGTGGTGTGCTCCTCGTCCACCGTCAGCCGCTGCAGCCGCAGCCGGTCGGCGTGCCCGTCCGGCAGGGCCACGCAGACCATGCCGGAGGTGTGGTCGAGCAGCTGCTTGAGCGCGCCCTCGTGCGAGTGCTCGGCGGCGAGCAGCAGAACGCCGCGATGCTCCTTGGCCAGCTCGTCGTAGACGATGACGAAGCCGCCCTCGGCGAACGCGTCGATCGCCTGTTCGACCGCCAGAAGGCGCTCGGGCGCGACCGTCTGCTCAACCACTGCCATGGGGAGGAATTTTGGCACATGCCAAGGGAACTGACGACGTGTCAATGCTCACAAAGTAAGGGTCTTGGCACCATCAGTGACCTTCGTCCCAGGGTGACCGCGCTCGATGGGAGGCTCAGGGAAGAATGAGGGCCCCCAAATGAGGGCCCCCACATCAGGAAGGCAAGCGTGCAGACGACGACAGTCGGGGAGGGCCGGGCCGCCGAGCCCGTACACCCCGTACGCCGCTTGATACGGCCCGTACTGCGGCCCGTACGCCGCTTCGCCCGGCCCCCGCGCGGACTGGCCCGGCAGGTGGCCGCGTGGTGCGCGGCGCTGCCGCTGACCGTGGTCAGCGTGGTGCTTGGCTACCGGGCCGCGGACAGCGACGGGATCACGCCCGTGCCCCAACTGCTGGCCTTCCTGCCCTGGCTGCTGGTCCCCGCGCTGCTCGGCCTGGTGCTCGCGGTGGCGGCGCGCTGGCCGCTGGGGTGTGCGTGGGCGCTGGCCGCGGCCTCGGTGACCGGCTGGTTCATACAGCCGTACGACCCCGGCGGCGCCGCGCCCCGGCCGCGCGGCCCGGTGGTGGCGCAGCTGCGCGTGCTGACCGCCAACCTGGAGTTCGGCGGGGCAACGAAGGGGCTGGTCGACGCGGTACGGCGGGAGAAGCCCGACCTGGTCTCGGTCCAGGAGTGCGACACCCGCTGCGGCGCGGCGCTCGACTCGGCCGCCCTGCGCGAGGCCTACCCGTACCGGAAGATCGTCACGGTCCCCGGCGACGCGGCCCACGGCTCGGCGATCCTCAGCACCTACCCGCTCACCCCCGAGGCCGGGATCACCGGCAAGCTGGCCATGCCCCGGGCCGTCGTACAGATCGCCGGGCGGCGGCTCCATGTACAGGTGGCCCATCCGATGCCGCCGATGCCGGGGCAGCTGGACGTCTGGCGCACCGAGTTGGGGCGGCTGCGCGCGTACGCCGCCGACCGGGGCGACGACCCCACCCTGATCGCCGGGGACTTCAACGCCACCCAGGACCACGCCGCCTTCCGCTCCCTCCTCGACACCGGAATGCGGGACAGCACGCGGGCGGTCGGCATGTCCCGCACGCCCAGCTGGCCGACTCTGACCACCCCGGCGCTGGGCGCCCAGATCGACCACGTCCTGGTCAGTGACGCGCTGCGGCCCCGAGCCGCCCGCTTCCTGGATCTGCCGCACACCGACCACCGGGCGCTGCTGGTCGACCTCGAGCTGTACTGAACGCTTGCCGTTCAGCTCTCGCTGGGGTTGTAGGAGTTGGCCAGCTCGAAGGGGTCCGGCTCCAGGCCCTCCGTCGGCCAGCGCTGCTCCCGCCGCCACTGCTCGTTCTCCAGCGCCAGCGCGTCCCACAGCAGATTGAGCGGATGGCTCGCGTCGTAGTGGGCGCGCTCCCCGCGGCGGGTGAAGGCGCCGAGCAGCACCTCGAGCCGAGGCCCGGTGTCGTTGACCAGCTCGACGGCCCGCATCCCGCGCCCGTACGCGACCCGCGGGTCGCCGGCCGCCTCGGCGACGCCCTTGGTGACCAGCATGCAGCCCCGCAACAGCCCCGAGCGCAGCAGCTCGAAGCCGTAGGTGACGGTGTCGATCTCGGCCGCGATATGCAGCTTGTTGCGGTAGTCGGCGCCGAACCAGGTGTGCAGCACCCCCGCCATCAGCCCGCTGGCCGAGACGACGAGCGGCAGCGTGCGCAGCTCGCTGCTCGTGACGGTCGGGCCGGGCAGCCGGGAGTGCGGCAGATTCGTCAGCAGCGACACCCCGCTGCGGCGCCACTCCATCACATCGAACGCGTCCAGCTCGTTGTCGACGCCGGTCCCCTGCGGGCTGGTCACCACACTGCCGCAGACCAGGTCCACGTCCTTGGCGCGCAGCTTGCCCAGCACGTCCCGGGTGCGGACATGCCCGACCTTGAGCTCGATGCCCCGCTGCTCGAACTCCTCGGCCACCCGCTCACCGGCCCCCGCGAGATAGCCGAGGGTGAAGCGCGTGGTGCCCACCATCAGGGTTTTGCCGAGCCGGCGACGGGATTCGTGGATGCCCTCCAGCCAGTCGCCCAGCGTGCCGCGCGCCAATTCGACCAGGGCCTCGCCGGTGCCGGTGAACAGCACGTCCTTGCCGCGCCCCTGCTTGAGGACGAGCGGTTCGCCGCACAGGTCACGGAAGTTGCGGTTCATCGTGTCCAGCTGCTTCTGCACGCTCGACTGTTCCCGGCCGAGCACCCGTGCGGCGCCCAGCGCGGTGCCGGTCTCATGGACCACGATCAAGGTGCGTAGTTGGTCCATCGTGGTGTCCATGAGGGCGAGTGGGCTCTGCAGCAGTCTGCTTCGCCCGTTGGCCGTCGGTGGTCCGAACGGCCCGGGTGTGGCCATGAATCCTCTCGCTTCCCAACTCTGCCCGATTTATGGACTCACGAGTTTAGCCCCGGGATGCTTGATCACGGGGCTCAAGTCACCCGGGGCTCATTTCGGATAAGCGCGGATTTACCGGTACGAGCGCTGTTCACTCGCGGGCAACACGGGCACTGCGAACACCACAGGCACCACAACGGCGAGCGGCGGAATTATCCCGCGAGGCCCTTCCGGACGGGGTTTTCCGTCCGAACAACAACTGACCGACACAGACACCAACTGATCCGTGTGTCAGCTGAATTGGCCTCAGGGACAATTCCGCCGCAGTTCAATTCCGAAGAATTTTTCAGACGCCGATGTTCCCGCCGTCGCGCCGCCACACGCTGATCACGGACGGACGGGTCAGCTTGCCCGGCCCGTCGGGCCAGGTGGACGCGGGCTTCTCCACGCTCGCGCCGTCGAGCTCACCCGGGTGCTGCACCGCCACCAGCACCCGCCGGTCCTGCACGATCGGCCCGCAGGTCTCGGCGCCCGTCGGAACGGTCAGGAACTGCTTGACCTCACCGCGCCTGCTGCCCGACGTCGCCACCCCGAACAGCCCGTCGTGGCTGCCCAGCGCGTTGCCGTCGGTGGAGATCCACAGATTGCCGTACGCGTCGAAGGTGACGTTGTCCGGGCAGGAGATCAGGGACACCTGGTCCTTCGGGAAACCGCCGAAGTACGTGCTCGGGTCCGCCGGGTCACCGCACACCAGGAACAGCTTCCAGCTGAAGCGGCGGGCCGCCGGGTCGCTCCAGCGCTCGGTCAGCTCCAGGATCTGGCCGTGCTTGTTGCTGTTGCGCGGGTTCGCCTCGTCGGCCGGGGCCTTGCCCGCCTTGCCGCGGTCGCTGTTGTTGGTCAGCGCGACGTACACCTTGCCCGTACGCGGGCTGGGCTCGACGTCCTCCGGGCGGTCCATCTTCGTCGCGCCCACCTTGTCGGCGGCCAGCCGCGTGAAGACGTAGACCTCCTCGGCCGTCATCCCCTCGACATACGAGGTCGTGCCGCTCGCCAGCGGAATCCACTCGCCGGAGCCGTCGAACTCGCCGTCCTTCGGCAGCTTTCCGGTGCCGTCGATCTCGGCCACCGGGCTGTCGCCGGTGAACTTGGCGACGTACAGCGTGCCCTCGTCCAGCAGCGTGCGGTTGTGCTCGCGCGCGGCCCGGCTGGTGCCCTTCATCATCCGCTTGGACGAGACGAACTTGTAGAAGTAGTCGAACCTTTCGTCGTCGCCCATGTAGAGGACCGGACGGCCGTCGTCGGTCAGCCGGGGCTCGGCGGCCTCGTGCTTGAACCGGCCCAGCGCGGTGAGCTTGCGCGGCGTCGACTCCGGGTCGTACGGGTCGATCTCGATGACCCAGCCGAAGCGGTTGGTCTCGTTCGGCTCCTGCGCCACATCGAAGCGCTTGTCGAAACGCTCCCACTTGCGCTCGGTGGCCGCGCCCGCCAGGCCGTAGCGCTTGAGGCGCGCGGCGGTGGTCGGGTCGGTCACCGAACCGGCGTTGGCAAAGTACTGGTTGAAGTTCTCCTCGCCCGACAGGACCGTGCCCCACGGGGTGATGCCGCCGCCGCAGTTGTTCAGCGTGCCCAGGATCCGCTTGCCCGTCGGGTCGGCCGAGGTCCGCAGCAGCTTGCTGCCCGCGGCCGGGCCCGTCACCTCGAACGGCGTGGTCGCGGTGATCCGGCGGTTCAGGCGGTGGCGCGACACGGCCGTCAGCTTGCCCAGCTTGCGGTCCTCCTGCGCCGCCAGCACGGACAGGCCGTGCGCGGCCCAGGCGATCTCGGCCTGCTCACGGGTCGGGTTCGCCGCGTCGTACCCGGCGAACATCAGCACCTCGTCGGTGTACTCGTGGTTGACCACGAGCAGCTGGCGGTCGCGCTCCTGCGGGATGTCCAGCACGGCCATGTAGTCGTTGTTGTACCCGAACTGGCCCGCCTGCGCCTTCGCCGACTGGTTGGCCGGGTCGAACGCGGGCGCCCCGCGCAGAATCGGGTCGCCCCAGCGGATCACCACGTTCTGGTCGTGGCCCTCGGCGACCACGACGGCGTCGGTGGTGTTCGGCGCGACCGGCGAGAAGCGCAGGCCGCGGGCGGCCTTGCCCACCCCCTTGTCGGCGGCCTCGTCGGCGGCGGTAGCCGCGGCGGCTCCCTCGGCCGCCGCGGCCTCCGGCGCCCGCCCCACCGCGGTCACCCCGGCCGCGGCCGCGACCGAAACCACCGCGCCGGCGCGCAGCACCGAACGGCGCGACAGCGCTCCGGCTATGACGTCACCGATGTAGGCGTTGTCGCTGGTGTTGGGCACCTCGTGAAAGCAGGCGTCGCCACAGCGGTACCGGCATGTCAGAGCGGAACGACCGCCCGGGTGCGAGTTGATGAGCGGCAGGAGCTTGCGCACGTCTTACCCTCCGTACGGATTGCACGCATGGATTTCGCGTAGGACCGTCCAGCGCGCAACCCGCGCCGACACGGTGTCGGGACCCCATCCGGGGCGAAGCTATGGGCGTAGAGCCGCGGACCGGCGACCGTCGCCTGAATCGGGGGTGAACGGCGGGTAACCGGAATCGGCAGCGGAGTACTGCTGATCGGCCCGCTAGCCTTTCCGCACCACGGACATGTACCGCCATGCCCCGGACTCGACACGTGATGAGGTATCTCCCATGGCCATACGGGACCTACTGCGCAAAGTTTTCGGACGCTCCCGCACGCCGCGGGTCGACGCTTCGGCTGCGCCGGAGGCGGCAGTTGTCCCGGCCCTCCAGGAGCAGCCCGCCCCCGCGCCCGAGCCTGCGCCCGCTTCTGTGCCTGCGCCCGCGGCCGCTTCCGAGCCTGCCGCCAAGCCCGCCGCCAAGCCCGAGCCCGCCTCGACGGCTGCTTCGACGGCTGCCTCGCCCTCTGACGGGGAGGCAGCTGCCCACCACCCCTCGCTGACCGAACCGCTCAAGACGCTGGACGAGATCCTGGAATCCTCCGACGCCGCTGACGCGCAACCCGCGCCGGAGGCAGGAGGGAAGGACCAGCCCGCGAAGTCGGCCAAGGCAAAGGCGGAAGCCACCGCCGCGGCAGCGGACACGGACGAGCCGAAGCCGGTCACGGCCGAGGCCGCCGAGGATGAGCCCGCCGCCGACACCAAGGCCGGCACCGACGACGCCAACGCTCCGGACGCCGCGCCCGCAGCGACTGACGGCGAGCAGGCAGCCGCAGCCAAGCCCGTAGCGGACGAGGCCCCGGCCGACGCTGAGGCCACTCACGCCAACGACGCTGCGCCGAAGGCTGAGGACGACACTCCGGCCGAAGCCGGAGCGGACGCGGACGCGGACGCGAAGAAGGAAGCCGCTGACGAGCAGACGGCCGAGGCAGAAGCGGAAGCCGCAGCCACGGACAAGACGGCCGAGGCCACCACCGCCGAGCCGAAGACCGAGGCCACCACCGGCGACGCCGACGCTCCGGCCGAATCGACGGCCGCCAAGCCCGATGCGACCCCGGAGCCCGCCGCCGAGGCGGACGGCCAGAAGGCGGCCGAGCCCGTAGCGGACAAGGCTACGACCGACGCCGAAGCCACCGCCGCCGACGACCCCGCGCCGACCGCCGCGCCGAAGACCGAGGCCGACGCAACGGACACCCCGGCCGAGGCCGCAACCACGTCCGCAGCAGCCGACACGACCGAGCCCGCCACCAGCGACGCCGAAGCGGAGGCCGCGCCTGCCGCAACTGACGGCGAGCAGGCAGCCGCAGCCGAGCCCGTAGCCGACGAGGCCATTCCCGCCGACGACAACGCGCCGAAGGCCGAGAGCGACACCCCGGCCGAGGCGGAAGCGGAAGACGCGGCCAAGCCCGCCGAGCCGGCCAAGGACGAGACGGCCGACGCCGAGCCCGTAGCGGACAAGGACACGACCGAGGTCACGGTCGAGGTCGCCGACGGCCCCGCGCCGAAGGCCGAGAGCGACACTCCGGCCGCCGAGGCGAAGGCAGACGCGAACGCCAAGGCCACCGACGAAGGAGACGCCGCCATCCCCCTCAGCGACGTGGAGACCCGGGCGCCCGGGCTCGTCAGTCTGTACAAGAGCGCCGCTGACGCGCTGGCGCAGAAGGGGCTCGTGGGGCGGCGGGCCGCCGTATATCTCGTGCTGGACCGGTCGGGGTCGATGCGGAGCTACTACAAGGACGGCACCGTCCAGCACCTCGCCGAGCAGGCCCTCGCCCTCTCCGCGAACCTGGACGACGACGGCACCGTCCCGGTCGTGTTCTTCTCCACGGACATCGACGGCACCGCGGACGTCGACCTGGCGAACTACAGCGGCCGGATCGAGGAGCTGCACTCCTCGCTCGGCCACATGGGCCGTACGAACTACCACCACGCGATCAAGGCGGTCATCGACCACTACCAGGCGTCCGGCGCCACCGACCCCGCGTTCGTGATCTTCCAGACGGATGGCGCGCCCACCACCAAGGCCGCCGCCGAGAAGGCGCTGTGCGAGGCGGCGCGGCTGCCGATCTTCTGGCAGTTCATCGGGTTCGGGGACCCGGAGGCGAAGGGGTTCGACTTCCTGCGCAAGCTGGACGTTCTGTCGGTGCCGGACAAGCGGGTGGTGGACAACGCGGGGTTCTTCCACGCAGGCCAGGACCCGCGCGCGCTGTCGAACGCCGAGCTGTACGGGCAGCTGATGGTGGAGTTCCCGGAGTGGCTGCGGGAGGCACGTGAGGCCGGCGTGCTGAGCTGACCGGGGTCCGGGACGGGCACCGACTACGTGAGGGCCACCCGCGCGGCACGAAAATCGCCGCGCAGGTGGCCCTCACCGCTCAGATACGATAATGACGGCTCGCAGAGCAGCTCGGCACATAGTTCACAGAGCGCTCGCAGAGCGACATGTCACCCACTGCATCGACCCGGGAGCAGCCCGCGATGGCTCGACACCTCATCACCAGCGCCCTTCCCTACATCAACGGGATCAAGCACCTGGGCAACATGGTGGGGTCCATGCTCCCGGCCGACGTCTACGCCCGCTATATGCGCCAGCGCGGCCATGAGGTGCTGTACATCTGCGCCACCGACGAGCACGGCACCCCCGCCGAGCTGGCCGCCAAGGAGGCGGGTCTGCCGGTGGCCGAGTTCTGCGCGCAGCAGCACGACGCGCAGAAGGCGGTCTACGACGGCTTCAGCCTGGCGTTCGACTACTTCGGCCGCAGCTCCTCCGCGCAGAACGTGGAGATCACCCAGACCATCGCGCGCGAGCTGAAGGCGAACGGCTTCATCGAGGAGCGTTCGATCCGCCAGGTGTACTCCAACGCCGACGACCGTTTTCTCCCCGACCGCTATATCGAGGGCACCTGCCCGCACTGCGGGTACGACAAGGCGCGCGGCGACCAGTGCGAGAACTGCACCCGCGTGCTGGACCCGACGGATCTGATCAACCCCCGCTCGGCGATCAGCGGCAGCAGCGATCTGGAGGTGCGGGAGACCAAGCACCTGTTCCTGCTCCAGTCGAAGCTGGCGGGAGAGGTCGCGGCGTGGGTGGACGAGCACGGCAAGGACTGGCCGACGCTCGCGTCGTCGATCGCCCGCAAGTGGCTCAACGAGGGGCTGCAGGACCGGGCGATCACCCGTGATCTCGACTGGGGCGTGCCGGTGCCGGCCGACACCTGGCCGGATCTCGCGGCCGAGGGCAAGGTCTTCTACGTATGGTTCGACGCCCCGATCGAGTACATCGGCGCGACGAAGGAGTGGTCGGACCTGGACCCGGCGAACCGCGACTGGAAGTCGTGGTGGTACGACGTGGACCAGACGGTCCGCTACACCGAGTTCATGGCCAAGGACAATGTCCCGTTCCACACGGTGATGTTCCCGGCGACGCTGCTGGGCACCCGGGACGCATGGAAGAAGGTCGACTACGTCAAGGCGTTCAACTGGCTGACGTACTACGGCGGCAAGTTCTCGACGTCGCAGAAGCGCGGGGTGTTCACCGACGCCGCGCTGGAGCTGCTGCCCGCCGACTACTGGCGCTACTTCCTGATGGCGAACGCGCCGGAGTCGGACGACACGTCCTTCACCTGGGAGCACTTCGCCGCCACGGTCAACAAGGACCTGGCGGACACCCTCGGCAACTTCGTCAACCGGGTGCTGTCGTTCTCCCGTAAGCGGTTCGGTGACGAGGTCCCGGCCGGGAAGGCCGCGGGGGAGGCCGAGGCGCGCCTCGGGGAGGAGATCGCGCGGCTGCTCGCGGAGTACGAGGAGTACATGGACGCGCTGCAGTTCCGCAAGGCCGCGGCGGCGCTGCGCGCCCTGTGGAGCGCGGGCAACTCCTACCTGGAGGAGAAGGCTCCCTGGCTGGAGATCAAGACCGACCAGGAGGGCGCGGCCCTCACGCTCCGTACGGCGATGAACCTGATCCACCTGTACGCGGTCGTCTCCGAGCCGTTCATCCCGGCCTCCGCGCGGGCCATGCGGTCGGCGTTCGCGCTGGCGGACGACACGGCGCCGTGGGTGGGCCAGGAGGAGGCCAAGGCGCTGGCCTCCGTCCCGGCCGGTACGGCCTTCACCGTGCCGCCGGTGCTCTTCGCCAAGATCACCGAGGAGGACCTGGAGTCCTACCGGGTGCGCTTCGGCGGTGCGCCGGAGCAGGCGGGCGGCGGGGCGCCGACCGGGGTGGAGACCGAGGGCAAGCCTGTCGAATAACGACGTAACGACGGAGGGGTGGCGGGCCCGGCCCGCCACCCCTTCGCACCGTTGATCGCTCGACAACCGTTCGTTTAGCGCGTTCGACCAACCTGTGGAGTCCATTCATAGGGAAGTCGAGGAGCGCAGTGCCCGACGCACCACGTGTCACAGTGACGGTCCACGGCCCCGACCCGCTCTCGCGGGCCGGGGTCGTACGTCATCTGCGGCACCAGCCCACCGTCCAACTGATCCACCGTCCGCGTCCGTTCAGCGACGAGCCGCGCGGCACCGTCGCCATCATGCTCGCCGAACGCCTTGACGCCCGCGCGGGCGCCGAGCTGCGCCGTCTGGTGCGGGGCGGCGAGCAGCGGGTGGTGCTGGTCACGGGCGAGTTGCGCGAGACGGAGCTGATGACGGTCGTGGAGTACGGCGTACGGGCCGTGCTGTGGCAGCACCGGGCCACACCGAGACGTCTGCTGCGCGCCGTACACCGGGCCGCCCGCGCGGAGCGGACGGATCCGTGCGGTGTGGACCAGCGGCTGACCGAGCACTTTGTGTACTAGTTTCGGATGCATCGGATACATACGAGCGGTGAGACGCAGGTCACACTCAATTGGCCGGCCGGCCGTCACATCTCGCCGGGCCGCTCCGTCAGTGCTGTGTAACCGACAACACGGCGAGGAGATCACCATGGATGCCCGTCTCAACTACTACGGCAACTCCGTCGCGGCCAAGTTCGCGAAGTACATCAACTCTGCGGGCAAGGTCGTCGGCGACTCGGCCCTGCCGGCCGCGACGCAGGAACTGGTGAAGATCCGCGCCAGCCAGATCAACGGCTGCGGCTTCTGCACCGACATGCACACCAAGGACGCCACGCACGCCGGCGAGACCTCGGTACGGCTCAACCTGATCGCGGCCTGGCGGGAGGCCAAGGTCTTCACCGAGGCCGAGCGCGCCGCCCTGGAGCTGACCGAGCAGGGCACCCGTATCGCCGACGCGGCCGGCGGTGTCACCGACGAGGCCTGGGCGAACGCCGCCAAGCACTACGACGAGGACCAGCTCGCCGCCCTGGTGTCCCTGATCGCCCTGATCAACGCCTACAACCGGATGAACGTGATCATCCAGCAGCCCGCGGGCGACTACCAGCCCGGCCAGTGGGGCTGATCCCCAGCCGCGCTGTCCGGCTCGCCCATCGCGGATGAGCCGGACAGCGCGGGACAGCGGTTCAGCGGCGGTCTACAGGTCCGTGCCGTCGTGGGTCGCGTCGGGGGCGACGCCCAGGGTGAGGGTGCCGACGACGCCCTTCTCGATCCGGCCCTTCTTGTACTTCAAGGTGAGCAGCCCGCCCTGGGTCCCGTTGCCGGGGTAGATCGTGTCCTCGTCGAGGGTCGTGCGCTCGGTGGTGCTGCTGCTGTACGGGGCGACCTCGGCGGAGGCGAGCACCGCCTCCTCGGCGAAGAAGAGCTGGCCGGTGTGGCAGGTGTGGCCGCCCTCGTAACCGGAGTCGGTGAGGGCGCCGCCGACGTGGACCTTGGTGTGGATATGCACACAGCGGCCCCGGTACCAGCCGGGGAAGACGGTGCGGAACTCGACGAAGCCGCCCTGGTCGGTGAGCTGGGTGCCACGCAGATAGCGCTTGTCGTCGGTGGGCTCCTGGTGCCCGCCGCCCCCGCCCGGCGGGGTACCGGTGGGCGCGTCGGTGGGGGTTCCGGTGGGGGTGCCCGTCGGGGCGTCGGTGGGCGGGGCGCCGGTGGGCGGGGTGCCGGTGGGCGGGGTGCCGGTGGGCGGGGTGCCGCCACCGCCGGTGCTGGAGCTCTCGTAGCCGGAGTAGAGCCCCAGGGCGTCGCAGTGCCAGATGTCGACCGCGGCCTTCCGCACCGGTTTGCAGGTCTCGGAGTCGATCACCTTGAGCCGGAGGGTCATCGGGATGCCCTCCTTGCTCTCGGTGATGTCTTTACGGATCTTGTCCGCGTCGATGTAGTACGGCCCCTCGGTGGTCTCCGAGGTGAGCCGGTAGCAGACCTCCCCCGACGTGGCCGTCGTACTCGCGGAGGGCGAGGCGGCGGAGCTCGAGGAGGTCTCGCTCGCCGACGCACTGGCGGCGATCCCCGCCCCGATACCGGTCGCCGCGACCGCCGCGCCACCCGCGACGATCATCCGGCGTCTGCTCATATCGCGCTTGTGCGCGGGGCCCGTGCGCCGGGCGTCGTCGTGCCGGGCGTTGTCGTTCCGGGCTTCGCTGAAGTCCTCAGTCATGGCAGGGGACGCTAGGACCGCAACCTGGCAGGGGCATCGCAAGAAGCTGTGAAAGCGGTATGACGCGGCCCTGTCAGCGGGCCAGCGAGGTCGCATCGCCCATCACCACGACGGGGTGCCGCTCCGGGTCCAGGATGAGCAGCAGCTTCTTCATATGCTTCTTGGAGATGCTGACGCAGCCCTGCGTGGGCCCGCCGTGGTCCACATGGAACCAGATGCCGCCGCCCCGCTTCTGGCCCAGCGGCCTGGTCCAGTCGCGCGGGGAGGTGCCCGCCTTGCGGTTGTAGTTGATGGCCACGACGTAGTCGAAGGACCCGGCGAGCGGTTCGCCCTCGAAGCCGGTGCCGCCGATGGTGAAGCCGCTGGACTGGTCGTACGACAGCCGGGTGCCGGGGTTCGGGAGGCGGCCGCCCGCGTCGGTGAGGGGGTAGACGCCGATCGGGGAGCGCAGATCGCCGGTGACGTGGTGGTCGGTCCAGCCCCTGCGGGCGTTGTGCGCGTCCCAGGTGGCGACGGCCCGCCAGTCGGCGCCCGCGGCCATGTCCGGGTCGCCGTCGGGGTTGCGCCGCTGGTAGACCACCGCGGTCGCGCGGGAGGAGGCACGGCCCTCGCCGGTCACGACCACGACCTGGCGGGCGTCGTCGGGCACCTTGGCGAGGGTACGGGGGCCGAGCCCGGGCAGGTTCTTGCGCAGCGCGGCGGGGGCGGGCCGCTGGGCCGTGGTGCCGGGGCCGGGTGCCGCGCTGCCCTGTGCGGCGGCGTCGGTGACGCCGGCTCTGGGCTCGGGGCCGTCGGCCGGACCGTCAGCCGACGCCCCGCATCCGGCGAGCGCGGCGATGACGAGGGCCGCCGCGGCGAAGGCCACGGCCCTGCGGGCGGGCCGGGCCGCTCGTACCGATACGACACTCAGATTGTCATTCACATTCAGGGAACCCGTTGGCATGGGCACCTGGTTGCCCCGCGTTCCGCCGGAAGCGGAAGCGGGGCCCAGAACCGCTACTTTCCGGACTCGCCGGCGGGCTTGTCCCCAGCCTTCTCGCCGCCCTTGTCGGCAGCCCTCTCCGCCGCCTGCTTGATCTGCGGCTTGCGGATCGACAGGTGCAGCTCCCGCAGCCGCGTCTCGTCCACCTCGCTGGGCGCGCCCATCAGCAGGTCCTGCGCGTTGCCGTTGAGCGGGAAGGCGATGGTCTCGCGGATGTTCGGCTCGTCGGCCAGCAGCATCACGATGCGGTCCACGCCCGGGGCGATACCGCCGTGCGGCGGCGCGCCGAAGTGGAAGGCGCGCAGCATACCGCCGAACTCGCGCTCCACCTCTTCCCGCGAGTAGCCCGCGATCTCGAACGCCTCGTACATCACATCCGGCTCATGGTTCCGGATGGCGCCCGAGGACAGCTCCACACCGTTGCAGACGATGTCGTACTGCCAGGCCAGAATGTCCAGCGGGTCCTTGGTCCGCAGCGCCTCCAGGCCGCCCTGCGGCATGGAGAACGGGTTGTGCGAGAACTCGATCTGGCCGGTGTCCTCGTTCCGCTCGAACATCGGGAAGTCGACGATCCAGCAGAAGCGGAAGACGTTCTCCTCGAAGTGTCCGGCCCGGCGCGCGGCCTCGACCCGCACCGCGCCCATGATCTTGGAGACCTCGTCGAACTCCCCGGCGCCGAAGAAGACCGCCGTGCCCGGCTTGCCCTCGACCTCGGCGATCAGCTTCTCGACGTCCTCGTCGGTGAGGAACTTCGCGATCGGCCCGGTCAGCTTGGCGTCCTCGCCGATCCGGACCCAGGCCAGCCCCTTCGCACCCTGCAGAGCCGCGAACTCGCCCATCTGGTCGAAGAACTTCCGCGGCTGGTCCGCGGTGTCCGGCACGGCCAGCGCGCGCACATGCTTGCCCGCGAACGCCTTGAAGCCGGAGTCGGCGAAGACATGGCTGACGTCCACCAGCTCCAGCTGGGCGCGCAGGTCCGGCTTGTCGGAGCCGTACTTCAGCATGGCCTCGCGGAACGGGATCCTCGGGAACGGCGAGGTGACATGGCGGCCACCGCCGAACTCCTCGAAGAGCTCGGTCATCACCTTCTCGATGACCTGGAAAACGTCCTCCTGCTCGACGAAGCTCATCTCGACATCGAGCTGGTAGAACTCGCCCGGCGAGCGGTCGGCGCGGGCGTCCTCGTCGCGGAAGCAGGGCGCGATCTGGAAGTAGCGGTCGAAGCCCGCGATCATCAGCAGCTGCTTGAACTGCTGCGGGGCCTGCGGCAGCGCGTAGAACTTGCCCGCGTGCAGCCGGGACGGCACCAGGAAGTCCCGGGCGCCCTCGGGCGAGGTGGCGGACAGGATCGGGGTCGCCAGCTCGTTGAAGCCCTGCGCGGTCATCTTCTGCCGGATCGCGGAGATCACGGCGGAGCGCAGCATGATGTTGCGGTGCATACGCTCACGGCGCAGGTCCAGGAAGCGGTACTCCAGGCGCCGCTCCTCGTTGACCCCGTCCTCGGGGAAGACGGTGAAGGGCAGCGGGTCGGCGCCGCCGAGCACCTCGACGTCGGTGACCTCGACCTCGATCTCGCCGGTGGGCAGGTCGGGGTTGACGTTCTCCACGCCACGGGCGATGACCCGGCCGTCCACGCGGACGACGGTCTCCTTGGAGATCGAGCTCAGCGCGTCGTTCGCCGGGGTGTCGGGGCGGACGACCAGCTGGACCAGGCCATAGTGGTCGCGGAGATCGATGAAGAGGATGCCGCCCAGGTTCCGCCGATTGTGCAGCCAGCCGGAGAGCCGCACGTCGGTGTCGACGTCAGCGGCGCGGAGCTCGCCGCAGGTGTGGGACCGGTACCGATGCATCGTTCATCCAAGTCGTTTGGGCGGTCGTCGGGTCGGAGCGTCTGGTCGGGGAGGCGTACGCACCCTCGAAAAGCTTCTCGGCAAGCCTACCGGCGCCGCGCCCCTCACTGGTAAGGCTGCCGCATATCCCCATATGGTGGCCCAATGCGCACCGAGGATCTGCTCGCCGCCCTCGCGACGGGCCTCTGGCGCTGGGACACTGTCTCGGGCGCCGTGAGCTACGACGCGGAGGCGGCCCGGCTGATGGGGCTGCCCGCGGAGCCCGTCACCCTCCCCGAATCCGCCGCCCGCGCCTGTTTCCACCCGGTGGACTGGGTGGAGGTCAAGGCGATCGTGAATCTCGCGGTGGCCGAGGGCACCGTCGCCGAGGCCCGGGTGCGCGTCGTGGACGAGAAGGGCCGGGTGCTGCGCACGGTGCGCAGCCGGTGCCGGCCGGTGATACACGGCGGCGACCCCGGCAGACGGGGCGCGGAGAACGGCTACAACCTGGTCGGCACCCTCCAGGAGGTGCCCGAGCCGCTGCCCGGCACCTCCGCGGTGGCCCTGGCCCCCGTCACCGGCGACTGGCGGCGCAACCGCGAGGCGTTTCTGCTGGACGCGGGGCGCGCGCTCGCCGAGGCGCCCTCGACCGCCGAGGTGCTGCGGGTGGCGGCGGGCCTGTCGATGCCGGGCTTCTCGCCGGACGGGCTCGCGGTCTTCGGGATCAAGGGTGACCGGATCTCGCTGATCGGCCGCCACGGGGACCCGGCGGGGGACGAGCGCCCCTTCACCGCTCAGCCGCTGGACGCCGACTGCCCGGCCGCCGAGGTGATCCGCAACGGCCGGGCGATCTATCTGCCCGGCCCGGAGGACTACCGGGACCGGTTCCCGAGCTCCTGGGCCCGCACCCGGCCGGTCGCCCGCCGGGCCTGGGCCTTTCTGCCGCTGATCGTCGCGGGCCGCACGATCGGCGCGTGGATGGCGAGCTTCGCGCACCCGGTGTCCTTCTCGCCCGACGAGCGCTCGGTGCTCACCACGGTCGCGCGGATGCTGGCCCAGGCGCTGTCGCGGGCCTCGCTCCAGGAGACGGAGCGCGAGCTGACGGACGGCCTCCAGCGCTCGATGCTGCCCGCCGACAAACCGGCCATCCCCGGTCTCACGGTGGCCGCGCGCTATGTGCCGACGGGCGGCGGGCTGCAGGTGGGCGGCGACTGGTACGACGTGATCGGGCTTCCCTCGGGGCGTACCGCGCTGGTCATCGGGGATGTCCAGGGCCACGATGTGCGCGCCGCCGGGATCATGGGGCAGCTCAGGATCGCGGTCCGCGCATACGCCTCCGAGGGCCACCACCCCGACGCGGTGCTCTCCCGCGCCTCCCGGTTTCTGGCCGGGCTCACCGAGCCGCCGGGCCCCGGCGGCGAGGCCGCGTACGATCCGCGCTTCGCGACCTGTCTGTATATGGAGGTGGACCCGGTCGCCGGCACGCTGGACATCGCCCGCGCGGGCCACCCCGATCCGGCGGTACGGCTCGCCGACGGCACCATGATGATCCGCCCCACCGCGGGCGGACTGCCGCTGGGCGTCGACCCGGACACCGACTACCCCACCACCCGGGTGGTGCTTGAGCCCGGCGAGACGCTGCTGATGTGCACGGACGGGCTGATCGAGACCGGCGGGCACGATGTGGAGTCGGGCTGGGACCGGATCCGGGCGGTTTTCGAGCGCACGACCCCAGAACCCCCCGCCGCCCCGGACGCCCCAGACACTGCGGGAGGCACTGCGGGAGGCACTGCGGGCGAGTCGTGCGCCACGGACATCGCGGCCGCCGTGGACGCGTCGGCAGACTCGGCCTCTCCCGCCGCTCTGGCCGCGCTGGAAGCCGACGATCTCGACGCGCTCGCCGAGGCCCTGGTCCAGGCGGTGCACGGGCCGCCGTCCCACCACACCACCGGCCATCTCGCCGACCGCCGCCAGGACGACATAGCCCTGCTGCTGATCCGGCGCGACGCCGAGGTGTGCCTGGTCGGCCCCGGCTCGGCCCCGGTGCGGCGTACCGCCGTCACGGTCGCCCAGGCCGAACCGGAGCGCATAGCCGAGGCCCGGCAGCAGCTGCGCGACATGCTCCACGACTGGACCGACCACGACCAGGTGGAGTCGGCGGTGCTGATGCTCTCCGAGATGGTCACCAACGTCCTGGTGCACACCGACGGCGACGCCCTCCTGGTCGCCGAGGTCAGCGGCCGGGTCGGCACCAGACGGCTGCGCCTGGACGTCGCCGACAGCAGCGACGAACTCCCGCACCGCCGCCGCCCGGGCGAGCTGGCGTCCTCGGGGCGCGGGCTGATCCTGATGGAGATGCTCGCCGACGCGTGGGGAGTGGACCCACGCGGCGACGGCAAGTGCATCTGGTACGAGCTGTACGAGGCGAGGCCGGGCGAGGCGAGGCCGGACGGTTTCAGCTGAAGAGCCCGGAACCAAGCGGGCGTTGTGCGTCGAAACCGGGAAGTATCAGGAAGGACGCGCTGGCGGTCGTGGTCGTGTATTCCAGCAGGGCGTCGGAATTGTCCATACGGGTGAGGGTGCTGGTGAAGGTCCGTATGTCGTTCTGGAAGCTTATGAAGAGCAGTCCGGGGGCCGGTCCGTCGATGCTGTAGGAGCGACGGAGCATGAGGCCGACGCCGACCGCGGTGGCGTGCGCTCTGCGGGCGTGGGCTTCTGCCGGGACGAGGTAGCGTCCGTCCGGCGTTTTGGCGCCGAGGTCCGGGCCCGAGGCGATGGTGCCGCCGGAGAGGGGCACGCCACTGGCTCGGCGCCGGCCGAAGACCGCTTCCTGTTCGGCGACGGACAGCTTGGCGAACCGCGGCAGGTCGAGTTCCATGCGCCGTAATACGGCAAGGGTGCCGTGGGCGACCGGAGCCGGCCCGTCCAGCCACAGGTCGCGTTCCTGTTCCGCCTTCGTATGGGGGCCCACGATGCCGTCGACGAAGCCGAACACGTTGCGTGGCGCGGCAAGGCCCTTGTCCACTCGCACATTCGCACCGCGGATCGCGGACTGCCGCCAGCGTTCGCGTATCCGGTCACCGGCCTGTTCCAGAAGCGCGGCGGCCACGACCGGTATCACCAAGGCGTCGTCGGCGCAGATCTGTATCAGCAGATCGCCGCCGCGTGCCCGTGGGGCGATCTGCTCGCGCGAGAACCGTGGCAGGTCCTTCGCGCCGGGCAGGCCGGGGTCGACCTTGCGCACCAGCCGGGGGCCCACCCCGATCGTCACGGTCAGATCGCCCGGCTCCAGGCCCATCAGCCGTGCGTCGGTCCCGGTGGTGAATTTACCGATGGCCTCACCGAGTTCGGCCAGCAACGGACGGACGGACCCGGCGTCGACGAGGTCGGCCACCACGGCCAGCAGGTTCCGCTGGGCCGGCTGTGGAAGCGTGATGCCCGCCTGGTAGCGGCCCGTTGGCGACACCGGCGGGGTCGGCGCGGGGGTGCCGGGCCGGTCGGACCGGTCCGGCCGGGCGGAACTCGATTGGCACCCGGCGGAGAGGCCGACGGCGGTCACAGTGCCGGTGGCACCGAGAAACGCGCGGCGGGACGGGCTGGAGTCGGCTTGTCGCACGGTGTGAACTGTGCCATATCCCTATCGGCGCCTGCGACTTCACCGGCGCCGTGCCAGGATGAGACCATGCCTCCTCTCCGTCTTCGCCTGATCGCCGCGGTGCTCGGTACCTTGGCACCCGTACTGGTCGGCTGCGGCGGGGGCGATGACGGATCGGACGACGGCCGACGGCCGTCCGGTGAGCACGTGACGATCAAAGTGCCGGCTGACGCCCCGACGATCTCGGCCGCGGTGTCCCTGGCCAAACCCGGCGATCTCGTACTGGTCGCGCCGGGCAAGTACCACGAGTCGGTGAAGATCTCCACGGCTCGTATCACTCTTCGCGGCGAGTCCCGGGACAAGGTCGTCATCGACGGCCGGTTGCGGCAGCCGAACGGCATCGTCGTCACCGCTCCCGGGGTGGCCGTCGAGAACCTGACGGTGAAGAACAACACCCAGAACGGGGTCCTGGTCACCGGTTCGGCGAAGGCGGCTGCCGGAATGCCGGGGCAGTCCGGCGGCTATGACACCGGCGACGAGCCCGTCACCTTCCTGAAGTCATTCCTGGTCTCCCACGTGACCTCGACCCGCAACGGGCTGTACGGCATCTACGCGTTCTCCGCGCAGAACGGTGTCATCGAGCACTCGTACACGTCGGGCTCGGCCGACTCGGGCATCTATGTCGGACAGTGCAAGCCCTGTCGCATCGTGGTGCGGGACAACATCGCCGAACTCAACGCGGTCGGCTACGAAGGCACCAATGCCGGCGGCGACATGTACGTGGTCGGCAACCGCCTCGTCGGCAACCGGGTCGGGCTCACCACCAACTCCGACCACCAGGAGAAGTTGCTGCCGCAGAAGGATGCCGTCATCGCGGGCAATCTGATCGCGGCCAACCAGCAGAAGGCCACCCCCGAACAGGCCGACGGCGGCTGGGGCATCGGCATCGGGGTCGACGGCGGCACCGCCAACCAGTTCGTCCGCAACCGAATCGCCGACAACAGCAACGCCGGGCTGGTGATCACCGCAACCGCTGACATCCAGCCGAACGGCAACCGGATCCTGGACAACACCTTCGCCGCCAACAACATTGACGTCGGCTGGACGTTCCCCACCGCCACGAAGGGACGGGGCAACTGCCTGCGCGGCAATGAGCTACGCACGACGGTGCCCGCCAAGCTCGCGACAACCGCGTCCTGCCCGCGTCCCGCCCGTTCGCTCTCGCCGTCCGGCACATGGGCGAAGCCGACGGCACCTGGCGGTATCCCGTTCACCGAGGTGGCGGCGCCCGGGCGACAGCCGCAGTTCCCGAAGGCCACCACCACGGGCGCCACCGCTGTTCCGGCCGTTCCGGCGCTCCCGGACACGGCGGACATCCGGCTGCCGTCGGCGTCACTGCTCGCCGCGGGCGCGCGGGTGCTGACGTCCTGAGCGGCGGCTACGTCCTGAGCGGCGGCTACCGCGCCGGGGTGACTCCCGGTACCGGCCGGACCGGAGCGTACTTGTGGGTGTCGAAATCAATGACCACCGGCTCCGATGCGGAAGCCACGCCGACGCGCACCCGGTACATGGTGCCGTCCGAGCCGATCCAGTAGCGCACGGCGCCCGCCGTATCGGTCGTGGGCACGGCATCCGCCGTGCCGGACGTGGGACGGGCGCTCGTGGTACGGGCGGCGCTCGGCCCGGTCATGATGTCCACCTGATGTCCGTCCAACCGGTCCTCGCCAACCCAGGCGGCACCGTTCTGCGGCAGCAGTTCGGCATTGTCCGGCCGGTCGCTGCCGAGCTTCAGCGCGATCGTCAGCGAACTGTCCAGTGAACTGCCGTACTTCTGCAGCGGACGGCTGACCCAGCCCGAGCCCGGCGGCCGCGCCGGTGCCTTCGCCGGGGGGTCCGTCATCGGGTGTACGAACACGGTGGTGGCCGTCCACTCGATCAGTCCGTCGCTGGACGTATCGCGCCCGGTACCGCGCACCACGCCGTAACCGATCTTGCCGCGGTAGTCGATGGATCCGGTGATGGTCAGCCCACCAGCGGTGCCCGGCACCTCGATCGTCACGGCGCGCCCGCCTGCCTGGTAGTTGAGGAACCGTGTGACCGCCAGACGGTTCGCCTGATCCGAGGTCAGTTCCTTTGGACCGGTGGGGTCGGAGCCGCTGCCGGCGACCAGGAACGTGGTCACCGCCGCGACGGCCACACCGCCGATGACGGCTGCCACCCAGCGTGGCCGCAGCCATCGGCGCCGCCCGGCCGCACGCTGCGAGAGACCTTGTTGGGTTCTCATACGCCGCACGCTACGCATTGATAACTTGTTCCGCTCATTCACCCTCTGCTCCCCCCGATCTTGGCGGCCACCCGCTACAGTATCGTCGCTGGTGGGGCGGTTCAGGATGACTATTCAGACTCTTGTGCTGTTTCCGTGTGGGGAAGCGAGGACGAGTGCGGCTGGTCTGGGGGAAGCACTCCCGAGTCCCTGAATTCACCACATCCGCCAAGACGACCAAGACGACCAAGAACGACGGGGCCCACCGAAACAGCGGTGGGCCCTTTTCACGGCCGACGTTGTCACCCAGGGCCGGTAAGCAAATGTACGGCTAAAAGCGGGTGGTCGGTTCACATCATGAGGGGAGTGTGATGGCTGTGGGAAAAGTGTGTAGAGAATTGCGCCGGACAGCCGGGAAGCATACGGGCCCACTGGCGCGAGTGGGCTTAAGCGTTCTCTTGCTGTCGGGTGGCGTCATGGGCGCGACGGCCGGGACGGCCAACGCTTCGACTGGCGACGGAACCCTGACCGTTGAGGTGCTGCGGGATTTCTTCGGCACCGGCGTGGTCAACACGACCATGGATGTGCCGCAGCAGGGCATGAAGGTCGAGGTGTCGGACCCTGACGGCCATCGGGTCACCGGCACCACGGATGCCACCGGAAAGGTGGTGATCTCGAAGTCGACCGAGCTGACCGGCGGTCAGTACCGTGTCGACGTCACCATCCCGGCCCCGTACGACAAGGCTCTTCAGGCGGCACCGGCCTCGACGGCGGAAAACCACTTCGACAGCTTCACGACGTTCGTGGATGTGTCGGATGGCAAGGACGACTCGGTCATCACCGGGGTCTGGAACCCGGCCGACTACGCACTGCCGGACACGCGGTATTTCGTGCCGATCCAGAACACCGCCGACGCGCAGGACAAGCGGGCACTGGTGGCGTTCGGAACGGACAAACGAGGTACGTGTCCTACCGATACGGCGTGCCCGACCACGCTCAACACGCAGGACCAGGTGGGCACGACGTTCGCGCTGGCCTATGACAAGTACCAGAAGCGGATCTTCCAGGGCGCGTTCGCCCGGCGGTACACCCCGTACGGGCCGGGCGGCGGTAACGCGATCTACACCACGCCGACCGACGGTGGGACGCCGACCCTGTTCGCGAAGGTGCCGGGCGCCGCGCTGACGCCGCACGACGCCACCAACATGATCAAGGACGCCGGGTTCACCAATGCGCCGGGCAAGGAGAGCATCGGCGGTCTGGCCCTGTCGGAGGACGGGTCGACGCTGTACGCGGTGAACCTGCTGACCCGGAGACTGGTCAGCTTCGACGCAACCGGTACCACCGCGTCCGCGCCCAAGGCGACGGTGCGCATCCCGGACCCGGGCTGCGCGAGCTCCGGCGACTGGCGGCCGTTCGGCCTTCAGGTCCACGACAACAAGCTCTACGTCGGTGGCGTGTGCAGCGCGGAGAGCACACAGCAGCGCGAAGACCTGAAAGCCGTCGTCTACACCTACGACGGCGAAGAGTTCGACACCGTGCTGACCCAGCCGCTCACCGCCAAGCGCGGCTCCGTCTTCGGTTCCAACGACGTCGTCCAGGCCACCCACTGGAACCCGTGGAACACCTCCCTGGCCACGTGGGACGAGCGGAAGGTGGGCAACGTCTTCATCGATCCGCAGCCGGAGCTCGCCTCCCTCGCCTTCGCCCGTGACGGTTCGATGGTCCTCGGTTTCCGCGACCGGTTCATGGACGTCGTGAGCTGGGGTGGACTGGACCCGAGGCCGCTCAACGACACCGCGGAAAACGGCATGGCCGGTGGTGACATCAACATGGCCTGCGCCAATCCCGACGGCGGGTACTCGTGGGAAGGCACCGGGAGTTGCCCCAACCACGCCACCCCCGCCACCGGTGGCACCCAGGACAGCAGTGTCGTCGAGTACTTCCCGGGCGACTTCTATGGCAACGGAGTTCACGCGGAGACCGCGCTGGGGTCGGTGGCCTACATTCCGCAGCAGCAGTGGGTCGTCAGCACGGAGTTCGACCCGGTCGCGGACGTCGCGACCTCAGGGACCGGGTACCACAACATCACCACCGGCCAGGGCCCGGGCAACAGCCCGAAAGCCAACGGGTACCAGTTCGTCAGTCAGGCACAGAGCGGGTTCGGTAAGGCCGGTGGGCTCGGCGATATCGCCTACGAGGCGGCGAACGCGCCGATCCAGATCGGCAACCGGGTGTGGTTCGACGGCGACC
>NZ_JBSFMM010000102.1:0-39654 GCF_053599555.1 Streptomyces sp. NPDC000941 | reverse complement strand
GCCCGCGAATACGCGGGCGCGCTGGACGCCCGGCTCACCGCCCTCGTCGAGCTCGCCGACCTCGACTCGGAGAACGCCAACCAGCCCTACCCCGTCGCCTACGCGGCCGCGCGCAGCGCGGGCTACGGCGGCGCGCCCCAGGAGGCCGCCCCCGCCCTGGACCTCGAACCCCAGCGCCAGACCGTATACGCGCAGGTCAACGCCCGCTTTACGATGTCGCCCCCGCAACTGTGAGCGACTAGCGCACGGACGTGCGCGGGTCCTATAAACCGCTCATCAGAGCACGCCCGCGCACGTTTCATTAGTTGTTGACGACCAGCCACCTAAAGGCCATGGGGGAGTGGCTGGTTCCCGGTTCTTTACCCGCCGGTAAGTCATAGGCTCGCCGCATGCGCCGAGCAAAAATCGTCTGTACTTTGGGGCCAGCAACCGACTCGTACGAGCAGATCAAGGCACTCGTCGAAGCCGGAATGGACGTGGCCCGCTTCAACCTCAGCCACGGCACGTACGCCGAGCACGAGGAGCGTTACCGGCGAGTCCGGAAAGCCTCGCTCGAAACCGGTCGCAGCGTCGGCATCCTCGCCGACCTTCAAGGTCCGAAGATCCGTCTCGGCCGCTTCCACGAAGGCCCCGTACTCCTTGAACGCGGCGACGAGTTCACCATCACCGTCGAACCCATCGAGGGCGACCGCCTGCGCTGCGGCACCACCTACAAGGGCCTGGCCACCGACGTCAGCCGGGGCGAGCGCATCCTCGTCGACGACGGCCGGGTCACCCTTGAAGTTGTGGACGTCGAGGGCCCCCGGGTCCACACCATCGTCATCGAAGGCGGCATGGTCTCCGACCATAAGGGCCTCAACCTTCCCGGAGTCGCCGTCTCCGTCCCGGCGCTCTCCGACAAGGACATCGAAGACCTCCGCTGGGCGCTGCGCATCGGCGCCGACACCATCGCCCTGTCCTTCGTCCGCAACGCCAACGACGTCATCGACGTCCACCGGGTCATGCGGGAGGAGGGCATCCGGCTCCCGGTCATCGCCAAGGTCGAGAAGCCGCAGGCAGTCGAGAACCTGGAAGGGATCGTCGACGCCTTCGACGGCATCATGGTCGCGCGCGGCGACCTGGGCGTGGAGATGCCGCTGGAGCAGGTGCCGATCGTCCAGAAGCGCGCGATCAAGCTCGCCAAGCGGAACGCGAAGCCGGTCATCGTCGCGACCCAGATGCTCGACTCCATGATCGAGAACTCCCGCCCGACCCGCGCCGAGGCCTCGGACGTCGCCAACGCGGTCATCGACGGCACGGACGCGGTGATGCTCTCCGGCGAGACCAGCGTCGGCAAGTACCCCATCGAGACGGTCAAGACCATGGGCCGTATCGTCGCGGCGGCCGAAGAGGACATCCTCGCCAAGGGCCTCCCCCCGCTTACGGAGCGCAACAAGCCCCGCACCCAGGGCGGCGCGGTCGCCCGCGCGGCCGCCGAGATGGGCGACTTCCTCGGCGCGAAGTTCCTGGTCGCCTTCACCCAGAGCGGCGACACGGTCCGCCGCCTCTCCCGCTACCGCTCACCCATCCCCCTCCTCGCCTTCACCCCCGAGCCGGCGACCCGCTCCCAGCTGAACCTCACCTGGGGCGTGGAGACCTTCCTCGGCCCGATGGTCGACTCCACGGACGAGATGGTCGCCCAGGTCGACGAGGAGCTTCTGCGGATCGGCCGCTGCCAGAAAGGCGACCTCGTCATCATCACCGCCGGCTCCCCGCCCGGCGTCTCCGGCTCGACCAACCTGGTGCGGGTGCACCACATCGGCGAGGCGGACTTGCGGTAGGGGGCTGATTTGGGCCGGGGTACGGAGTGCTGGGCGCGCTTCAGTACTTCGGCCCGACGTGGGTGTCCATGAGGGCGACGGAGGCGCGCTTGGCGACCGAGATGTTGAAGGGGTCGCTCCCTCGGGCCAGGGTGGACCACTCGACGCCCACCTTCGTCAGGGTGTCGGAGCACAGCTTGCGGATGTCATCGGACTTGTTGGCGAAGAGGTACCGGGGATACTCGTAGCGCTTCCGCTCACCGCCGACGAGCCGTGTGGTCCAGTTGGTGACACGGCAGCCGTCGGAGTGGATGAGCCCACGGATGAACTCCCATGGGAACTGGTCGACTATCTGCTGCTGCCAGGGCTCGAGGGCGATCGTGCGCTCGTGCTTCTTGCCCGGCCCGTGCTGCGGGAACATGCAGATCCAGTGCTTGGTGTAGGACTTCACCTCGGTGCAGCCCTTCTTCTGCCGGGGGCGGACGCTGGGCGCGGGCATCACTTTCCGCATTGCCTCTCCGGCGGCTTCGATCAGACCGGGCCATGCGTCGGCGCAGAAGATCGACAGATGGTGCTGCTTGGGCTTGGAGACGATATGGCCGTCGCCGAGGTAGAGGCCGAGTAGATACGCGTAGGCTTGGTGGTCGAATGCGCGGCCGGTGCACCTGGGACAGTCGGTGGGCTGCTTGAAGACCTCGCCCCGCAGCTTCCGATCCTCATGCCGCCACCAGCCAACGGTCCCGCGCGGGACTCCCAGGAGCTCGGCTACCTCGTGATTGGGGACCCCTCGCCGCATCAGTGTGACGGCGTCATGGCGGACCGACGGACTGTATTCGCTCATGTACTGAGCGTGCACAATCGAAAGCTTGCACGCCCTGCAATCGCGGATCTACCACGCGAACGTGGCGGTCCGCTTCTCGCCGCAAAGTGCCGGGTGCGGGATTCGAACCCGCATGTCCTTTCGGACAGATGTGTTTGAGACATCCGCGTAAGCCATTCCGCCAACCCGGCTAGGTTGCCGATCAGGAGTGTACCGGGTGACCGCCCGGCGACGCAGCTAGGTAGGCTCAAGGTGCAGGACCTGCCACAAACGAGGAGCCACGTGAGCACCACTGACGCCCCCGACGCGCAGTCGCACGTCCCCCCGCACACCACCCGCGTGGTCATCGCCGAGGACGAGGCCCTCATCCGCCTCGACCTCAAGGAGATGCTCGAGGAGGAGGGGTACTCCGTCGTGGGCGAGGCGGGCGACGGCGAGACGGCCGTCGCGCTCGCTCAGGAGCACCGTCCCGACCTGGTGATTCTCGATGTGAAAATGCCGGTCCTCGACGGGATCTCCGCCGCCGAGCGGATCGCCGCCGACCGTATCGCCCCGGTCCTCATGCTCACCGCGTTCTCGCAGCGCGAACTCGTCGAGCGGGCCCGGGACGCGGGCGCCATGGCGTACCTCGTGAAGCCGTTCAGCAAGAGCGATGTGGTCCCGGCGATCGAGATGGCCGTCTCCCGCTTCACCGAGCTGAAGACGCTGGAGAAGGAGGTCGCCGACCTCGCCCAGCGCCTGGAGACCCGCAAGCTGGTGGACCGCGCCAAGAGCATTCTGCAGACGCAGTACGGGCTGACGGAGCCCGCCGCGTTCCGCTGGATTCAGAAGACCTCGATGGACCGCCGGCTGTCCATGCAGCAGGTGGCCGAGGCGGTCATCGAGGACGCGGCGGAGAAGAAGCAGCAGCAGTAGGAGCAGCAGAGGCAGGGGCGAGCTCGCCGAGGAGCGCCCGTACGTCCTCGGCCTCCGCCGCCCCCAGCCGCTCATGGATGGCGAGCGCTTCGCGCCAGCACGTATAGGCGCGGTCGGCGTGGCCGAGCTCCGTCAGAGCCTTGCCGAGGACGGTCAGGACGGTGGCGCGCCTCCATTCGCCGCCGATGACGCCGAAGGCGAAAGCCTGCTCGGCGGCCTCTGTCGGGCGGTGTATGGCCCCAACTGGGCCTCCGCCAGCCGTTGGCGGGTCAGTCCCTCCCACAGACGGTGTCGGCTCGAGGCGAAGAGGTCGAGCCTTTCAGCTCTTTTCCGATCTGGGTCAGCGTGACCGCGAGTGCGTATTTTCCGTTGGCGAGGCGCAGGGTGGGTCCCAGGCTCTCGTACATGGCGACTCCCCGCCGGGCCAGCTCGACGGCGCTGTCGGGGTGGCCCAGCTCGAGGTGGACCTGAGACAGGATGCACAGCGCGCCCGCTTCGCCCGGCTGGTCGTGGATGGCACGGAAAGCCTCGATTGCCATGCGCAGGTCGCGCTCTGCCTCCTCGACCCGCCCCAGGCTGAGTGCGGTGGCGCCACGCTGGTTCAGAATGTGGCCGTCGAGGCCGACGTCCCGCACCCGCGACCGCGCGTCCACGGCGAGCCCGGCTTGCTCGTCCGCCTGTTCGTATGCCCCGCGCAGGCTCAGCGCCCGGGACAGGGCGGTGCGGGCGCGGCCCTCGGCCCAGTTATCCCCGGCGGCCGCGGCGGCCGTGCTGAGGGTGTCGGCCACGGCTTCGTACTGGCGGATGTGGGCTCCGGACTCGGCGAGGTCGAAAGCGGTCAGCAGTAGGTCGGCCGCGCGGCGCAGCGCCGTGTCGGAAGAGGGGGCGGCCGCGGTCTGGGCGACGCAGGCGAGCAGGCAGTCGGCTTCGCCGTAGAGCCAGTCGAGTGCGGCGGTCCGGTCCGGGAAGTCGAGGCCGGGGTGGGTGGTGGGCGTCAGGTGGTCGACGAGGCGGTCGCCGGGCCGTTCTTGGGCGTAGGCCCGGGCGGCGGTCGCGAGGTAGAAGTCGAGGAGTCGGGAGAGGGCCGCGTCCCGGTCCTCCGGCGGCTGTTCGTCGCGTTCGGCGCAGGCTCGTGCGAAGAGGCGTACGAGGTGGTGGTAGCGGTAGCGGCCGGGGGCGGCGGAGTCCAGCAGCGAGGTGTCGACAAGGGACTCCAGCGCGTCCTCCGTGTTGTACACGTCCATGTCGAGCAGGGCGGCCGCCGCCGGGAGGGAGATGTCCGAGCCGTCCGCGAGCCCGAGCAGCCGGAACGCGCGGGCCTGGTAAGGCTGTAGCTGTCCGTAGCCCAGCTCGAAGGTGGCTTTGACCGTCAGGTCGCCCGCCCGCAACTCGTCGAGCCGCCGCCGTTCGTCGGCGAGCTTGGCCGCCAGGACGGATACGGTCCAGGTGCGGCGCGCGGCGAGCCGGGAGGCGGCGATGCGGATGGCCAGGGGCAGAAAGCCGCAGGCGGCCACCACGTCCAGGGCGGCCTCGCGCTCTGCGTGCACCCGCTCCTCGCCGACGATGCGGGTGAAGAGGACGAGTGCTTCCTCGGGGCTCATGACGTCCAGGTCGACCAGGTGGGCAAACGCCAGGTCGACCATGCGGACGCGGCTGGTGATGATGGCGGCGCAGCCCTCCGTGCCGGGCAGCAGCGGTCGTACCTGGGCGGCGTCGCGGGCGTTGTCGAGGAGGACCAGGACACGTCGGCCGCCGAGGAGGGAGCGGTAGAGAGCGGCGCGGTCCTCGATGCTGTCGGGGATGTCGGGGTCGGGGGACCCCAGGGCGCGCAGGAAGGAGGCCAGCACGGTCTCGGGGGCGGCGGGGGTGGGGCTGCCGCCCTGGAGGTCGACGTAGAGCTGTCCGTCGGGGAATTGGTGGCGCGCGGCGTGTGCCAGGTGGACGGCGAGTGTGGTCTTGCCGATGCCGCCGATTCCGGCGACGGCCGAGATGGCCATGATTCTGCCATCGGCCGTGGCGAGCTGTTCGCTGAGCTCGCGGACGAAGGCGGCGCGCCCGGTGAAGTCCGGGACGGTCGCGGGGAGTTGCGAGGGGACGACTGGCTGGGGGGCCGTGGTGTTCGGGGCGATGGCCGTGGGGATCGTCAGGGTTGGGTCGGCCTGAAGGATGCGGCGATGCACGGCATAGAGCTCCGGTGACGGGTCAACGCCCAGCTCGACCCTCAGCAGCCGCTGGGTGTCGGCGAAGACGCCCAGTGCCTCGGCCTGCCGCCCGCTGCGGTAGAGGCCCAGCATCAGAAGCTCACGTAGCCGCTCGCGCAGCGGGTGCGCGGCGGTCAGTTCGGTCAGCTCGGAGACCACCTCCGCGTGAAAGCCCAGCTCCAGGTCGAGGGCGAGCCGTGTCTCCAGCAGCGACACGCGCCATTCCATGAGGCGGGTGCGCTGTGTCTCTGCGTACGGCCCGGGCACGTCGGCCAGCGGCTCGCCGTCCCATAGGGCGAGTGCCTCGATGAGGGACTCGTGGGCCCCCCTACGGTTCCCCGCCTGCCGTGCCTCCTCCGCCTTGGCGGCCAGTTCCTCTGCCACATCGATGTCCAGCGCCCCACCCTCGACACGGATCGCGTATCCGCCCGATTCGCTGACCAACACGTCCGCTCCGAAGGCCTTCCGTAGCCGTGAGGCGTAGGTCCGCAGTGCGGCGACGGCCGCGTGGGGCGGTTCCTCGCCCCAGAGGGCGTCGATCAGCTCGGGTGCGGTCACCGTCCGGCCGCCGCGCATCAGCAGCGCGGCGAGCAGCGCGCGCTGCTGCCGGGAACCGGTGCTGATCTGTTCCCCGCCGCGCCAGACACGGACGGGTCCGAGCACGGAGAAGCACAGTTGTTCGGAGTGGCCCGGTCTGCGGAGCACGATGGCGGGTGGCCGTGGGGCGGGTGGCTGTGGGCGCGGGGGAGCGGGCGCGGGGGGCTCGGGCAGGGGTGTGGGCCGGTCCTTCGCGGCGGGGGCCAGTGCGCGCAGGACGTCCAGCGCCTCCGTCGTACGGCTCGCGTCGTGGAGGGCGTGGGCCAGTTGGGTGCGGAACGGCTCGTGGTGGGGGTGTTCGTCGGCGAGTGCGCGCAGTTCGGGGATGACCCGACCGGGTCGGCCGAGCCGCAGGTCGGCCTCGATGCGCAGGGACAGCGCCTCCAGGCGCTCGGCTTCCAGCCGCCGTGCGGGCGCGGCGAGGCGGGGGCCCGCGGTGACGCCGGCGAGGGCGGGGCCGCGCCACATCTTCACGGCGGTGGTCAGCAGGTCGTGGGCGCGTTCGTAACGGGCCTCGCTCAGCTGGGTTCTGGCGTCGTCGAGCAGTGCGGTGAACCGGAACAGGTCCACGTGCTGGGGGTCGATCAGGAGGGTGTAGCCGATGGGGTGGGTGGCCAGCAGGCCCTGTCCTCTCTCGCCCGCTCGGGCGAAGTCCCGGCGCAGCCGGCTGGCGTAGGTGTGCACTTGGGCGCGGGCGGTGGCCGGCGGGGAGTCGCCCCACAGCTCTTCGGTAAGCGTTTCCACGGGGACGGGCTGTCCGCTGCGGAGCAGCAGGGAGACGAGGAAGGTGCGGGCGCGTATCGAGGTGGGGGTGACGTCGGTGTCGTTGACGAGGAGTTCGACGGGGCCGAGGAGCCGCGCTTCGGTTCTCATGGGGCGGCTCCGGCGCGGCCGACGCCGCGGGCGACGCCGACGCCGTGGACGAGGCTGTCGCGCTGTTCGAGGAGCGCGGGGGCTCGCAGGCCGTACTCGCGCTCCCAGCGCTCCAGTTCATCGGTCACCAGCCGCAGGGCGCGGGTGTGGGCTCCGGTGGCGTGCAGGGCGCGGGCGAGCAGGACGACGATGCTCTCATCGCCGGGGTGGTGGGTGTGGAGGTCCTGTAGTTCGGCCGTGGCGCGGGCGGCGGCGCCGAGGGCGAGCAGCGCGGCGGCGTGGCGCTTGCCGAGGTCGAGGCGGATTTCGGCGAGGCTGAGGCGGACGCTGCGGACGTAGGCGGAGGGCTGGAGGTCGGAGACCGGCTCGCCGCGCCACAGGTTCAGCGCGGTGTCGTAGCGGGCGAGGGCGATCTCGTTGTCGCCGTCGCCCTGGGCGGCCTCGCCGTCCTCCAGGAGGCGGCGGAAGACGGGTACGTCGACGGTCGCCGGGGCGGTGTGCAGGACGTAGCTCACCTGGTCGGGCGCGTGTCCGGGGTGGGTGACCAGCCGGGGGCCGTCGGTCGTCCCATCAGCGAACTGCCGCAGCAGCTGGCGCAGATGGTGGATGTGGACGTGGATCGCCTGGGTGGCGGAGGCGGGAGGCGGACCCGCCCAAATGCGCTCACGCAGCGTGGCGATGGTGACGGCCTGTCCCGGCGAGAGCAGCAGGATGGCGAGCACCGCCCGCCGCTGCGGGGGGCCGAGGGTGATGTCCGTACCGTCGTGGGCGGCCCGGACGGGCCCCAGGAGCTCGAATCGGAGGGGTATCGCCCTCACCCCTCCCGTGATTGGCGATCGATGAAAGCCAGCCTAGCAGTACGCTTAGTGGGCGTTAAGTGGCTGCAGAGCAGATGCAGAGCGGAAACAGAGCGGTGGAGGAGAACTGCCAAGGACGCCGCCTCATCGGGACGTTCATCAATCGTCCATAGGCGGCGGGCAGTCTGGTTGGTCAGTGCGCTTGCGACATGCCTAGTCCAGCGTGCGCTCAGGCAGGGCCTCCGGGGGTGGTAGCCCGGGGTGCCCTGCCTCACTGCGCTTTCCGCTAACTCTGGCCTAACTGACGCCGTTTCGGCTACCGTCATGTCCAACTCGCCGCGTACAGCACGTGACTCCGGGTTCTCCTACCAAGAGCCCCGCGAGGAGTCCCCTGCTGTCTGCGTTTCGAGAGCTGGACTAGGCAAAGTCGAACGGGAGTGTGCTGCGGTGTATCCGGATTCCCTTGTGTGGTTGCTGGCCGGGGTCGTGGTGATCCTGGCCTTCTTCGTACTGGTCGGCTATGTGGCCAGGGTGCTGCGGACGGCGCAGCGGCTGCCCGGGGTGATCAGCGCGCTCGGGGTGTTCGTCGGGGTGCTGCCGACGATCCTCTACGCGCTGTATCGGGTGGTCGGTGTGGCCTGAGCCAAGGGCTGTCGGCTCTTCAGGATGGGACGAGGGCCTGTCCGTACCGTCACGGTACGGGCAGGCCCTCGTCGCGTCTGGCGGGTGCGGGCGTCAGTCCTCGCCCAGGTACGCCTTTCGCACCGACTCGTCGTGCAGCAGCTCCGAGCCGGTCCCCGACAGCACGATATTGCCGATCTCCATCACATGGCCCTGGTCCGCGAGGGACAGGGCGGCCTGGGCGTTCTGCTCCACGAGCAGGATCGTGGTGCCCTGGGCCTTCAGTCCGGCGATGGTCTGCATGATCTTCTGCATCATGATCGGGGAGAGGCCCATGGAGGGCTCGTCGAGCATGAGCAGCTTGGGGCGGGACATCAGGGCGCGGCCCATGGCGAGCATCTGCTGTTCGCCGCCGGACAGGGTGCCCGCGGCCTGGGAGCGGCGCTCGCCGAGGATGGGGAAGAGGTCGTACGCCTTCTGTGTGTCGGCGGCGATGCCGTCGGCGTCCTTGCGCAGGAACGCGCCGAGTTGAAGGTTCTCGGCGATGGTCAGGCGCGGGAAGATGTGCCGGCCCTCGGGGGAGTGGGCCAGGCCCAGGGCGACGATCTTGTGGGCGGGGACCCCGGTCAGCGGTTTGCCCTCGAAGCGGATGGAGCCGCCGAGCGGCTGGAGGAGGCCCGACAGGGTGCGCAGGGTGGTGGTCTTGCCCGCTCCGTTGGTGCCGATGAGGGTGACGACCTGGCCTTCTTCGACGGTGAACGAGATGCCCTTGACGGCCTCGATCTTGCCGTAGGCGACGCGCAGGTCCTCGACCTCGAGCAGTGCGGTCACTGTCCGTCCTCCGTACGTGCTGTGGTGCTCTTCGGGGTCCCGTCCGGCCCGGCGTCCTGCTGCGCCTCTGCCGCTTCGGCCTCGGCCGCCTCGACCTCGGCGACCTCGTCGTCGCCCGGCGCCCCCTCGAAGGGGGTGCCGATGTAGGCGGCGATGACGCGCTCGTCGCTCTGGACGACGTCGGGGGTGCCCTCGATGAGCTTCTGGCCCTGGACGAGCACGGCGACCCGGTCGCAGAGGTTGAAGATGAAGCGCATGTCGTGCTCGATGACGAGGACGGCGGTGCCCTGGTCCCGGATGGCGAAGACCAGTTCTTCGGTGGCCCGGGTCTCCTGGGGGTTCATACCGGCGGTGGGCTCGTCGAGGAGGAGCAGGCCGGGGTCGCTGGCCAGGGCCCGGGCGATCTCCAGCTTGCGCTGTTCGCCGTAGGGGAGGTTGCGGGAGAGGTGGTCGGCCTTGTCGGCGAGGCCGGTGAACTCCAGCAGCTCCATGGCGCGCTCCTTGGAGGCCGCCTCGGCGCGTTTGAAACCGGGGCCGCGCAGAAGGGCCGACCACAGGCCCTCCTTGGTGCGGGTGTGGCGCCCGACGAGCACGTTCTCCAGGACGGTCATGTTGGCGAAGAGCCGGATGTTCTGGAAGGTGCGGGCGACGCCGGCCTGGGTGACCAGGTGGGGCTTGGGCGGCAGGATGCCGCCCTTGTAGCTGACGTTCCCCTCGGTGGGGACGTACAGCCCGGTCAGGCAGTTGAAGAAGGTGGTCTTGCCGGCGCCGTTGGGGCCGATGAGGCCGACGATCTCGCCGGAGTTGACGGTGAGGTCGACGGAGCGTACGGCGGTCAGTCCGCCGAAGCGCATGGTCACGCCGCTGGCGCTGAGCACGGGAGAGGTGGTGGTCGTCATGTCTGTCACGCCTCCGCCTTGGTGACGCCGACGGCGTTGCCGGAGAGCTGGGGCTGGTCGGGGGCGTCGAGCTGGTCGGTCTCGTGGTATTCGAGCTGCTGACGCCGGTTGGGGATGATCCCTTCGGGACGGAAGCGCATGATGAGGATGAGCGCGATGCCGAAGGCGAGGAGCTGGTAGTCCTGGAAGAATTCCAGCTTCTTGGGGATCAGGAACAGGAGCGTGGCGCCGAGGAGAGGGCCGCCGATCGTGCCCATGCCGCCGAGGATGACGGCGGCGAGCAGGAAGGTGGAGTTGGGGGGCACGGGCCCGGCGAAGACGTACTGCTCGGGCACCACGGTGGTCTGGACGTGCGCCCACACGGTGCCGGCCACACCGGCGAGGGTGGCGCCGAGGGCGAAGGCGATGAGCTTGACGCGGAAGCCGTTGATGCCCATGGCGGTGGCGGCGGTCTCGTCCTCGCGGATGGCGACCCAGGCGCGGCCGATGCGGGAGTTGCCCGCGCGGCTGAAGACGAGCACGACGACGACCGTCACCAGCAGCATCAGCAGGAAATAGTTGGCGTTCGAGTCGAGCGTGCGGCCGAGGACGGTGTGATCTTCGTCGAAGTTGAAGCCGAAGATCTCCAGCGGGGGGATGTTGGGGATGCCGTTGGGGCCGTTGGTGACGGACGGACCGGAGACACCGTCCATGTTCTGCATCGCGAGGCGGAAGATCTCCCCGAAGCCGAGGGTCACGATGGCGAGGTAGTCGCCGCGCAGCCGCAGGGTGGGGGCGCCGATGACGACGCCGAAGATCAGGGAGACGACGGCACCCGCGATGACGGCGGCCCAGAAGGGGAAGTGGACGTCGAGGGTGGAGGAAGTGGACCCGGAGACCAGGGCGGCGGTGTACGCGCCGACACCGAGGAAGGCGACATAGCCGAGGTCGAGGAGGCCGGCCAGGCCGACCACGATGTTCAGGCCGAGGGCGACGGTCGCGAAGATGAGGATGTTGACGCCGAGTTCGGTGTAGCTGGCCTTGTCCTGGGTGAACGGGAAGGCCACCGCGGTCACCAGGGCCGCGAGGAGCGTGATCGAGCGGTACTTCGCGGTGAGCGCGCCCATGCGGGCGACGATTCCGGCCTTGAAGAGGGCGGTGGCGGCGAAGCCCGCGGCGATCAGATAGCCGAGGAACGGTTCGGGGTGGTCCGGGTCGGTCTGGATGCCGTAGTTGACGACGTAGAGCCCGATCGCGAAGACGGCGGCGATGATCAGGATCTCGGCCCAGGAGGGCAGCTCCGCCGGGCGCTTGAGCGGCCGGGTGTCGTTCGGGAGCAGGAAAGCCGCGAGGGGGATCACGCTGGTGATGGCGGCGACCCAGGCGCCGGGTTCCCAGTTGGCCAGGCCGCCGAGGTCGACGGCGATGGCGAGGACGGTGAACCAGGTGGTGGCGAAGGTGCCGAGGGCGATGAGCCGCAGGGCCTGGGTGGAGCCGGCGGGGGTGAGCCAGCGCAGCCCGCGCAGGTCCATGGCGGCGAGCGCGAAGACGGTGGTGAGCAGGCCCATCACCAGGGTGAGGATCTGCAGGCCACCGGGGTAACCGTTGAAGGTGAGGTCGCCGGGGAACTCGTCGGTCCAGGTCCAGGCGAGGAAAGTGGAGACGACGGAGGCGAGGCCGCCGACGGCGGTGATCGCGCGCAGCATGGTGGCGCGTCCGCCCGTGTGGGTGTTCTCACCCGTGGTCTTGCTCGTATCGGTGCTCATATGTGGTCCCTCCTCACGCCCGGTCCGCTACGCGTTCGCCGAGCAGGCCCTGTGGCCTGACCAGCAGGACGACGATGAGCAGGGTGAAGGCCCAGACGTCCTTCCAGGTGCCGCCGCCGAGCTGCTCCATACCCGGGATGTCCTGGATGTACTGGATGGCCAGGGCTTCGGCGATACCGAGCACGACTCCGCCGAGCATGGCGCCGTAGATGTTGCCGATGCCGCCGAGTACGGCGGCGGTGAAGGCCTTGAGGCCGGCGATGAAGCCCATCTCGAAGTTGACCTGACCGTACTTCAGCCCGTGGGCCAGTGCGGCGACGGCGGCGAACGCACCGCCGATGGCGAAGGCCATCACGATGATGCGGTCGGTGTTGATGCCCATCAGCTTGGCGGTGTCGGGGTCCTGCGCGGTGGCCTGCATCGCGCGTCCGGCACGGCTCTTGGAGACGAACAGGCCCAGGGCCAGCATGCACACCGGGGCGGCTATGAGGAGGAAGACATCGCCGCGCTGGATGTGCAGATTGCTGAAGATCTCCAGGGACTTGCCCTCGAACTGGGGGAAGCTGCGCGACTTCTTGGCGTCCGGGTAGAAGGCCCACACGGCCTGCTGGAGCGCGATGGACAGGCCGATCGCGGTGATCAGCGGGGCGAGCCTGGGTCCTCCGCGCAATGGCCGGTACGCGAACCGCTCGGCGGCGGTGGCGACGGCCACCGAGGCGACGACGCCGCCGATGAGCATGAGGGGCAGGGCCAGGGAGAGCGCGGTGCCGCCGGGGAGCCAGAGGTAGATGGTGAGGGCTCCGAAGCCACCGATCATGAAGATCTCGCCATGGGCGAAGTTGATGAGCTGGACAATGCCGTAGACCATGGTGTACCCGATGGCGATCAAGCCGTAGAGGGCGCCAAGGGTCAGGCCGTTGACCAGCGTTTGCGGCAGTTCGTGCACCGCAGGGCCTCCGATGAGCGTGTCGGATATGACGCCGCGCGGGGGCGCTGTTGCGCCTCCGCGCGGCTGGGGGGTTGATGGGTGCGGGGCAGTCCCGGGGTCAGTCCTTGAAGGTTCGGCTCGTCGCGTCCGTCCAGGCGCCCTTGACGACCTTGTAGACCGTCAGCTGCTTGTTGGTGGTGTCGCCGTACTGGTCGAAGGAGACCTTCCCGGTCACGCCGTCGAAGGAGACCTTGTTCAGGGCTTCGGTGATCTTGGCGCGGGCGTCGTCGGGCAGCTTGCCGTCGTTGTCGTTCACCACGGCCTTGACGGCCTGGATGATCGCCCAGCCGGCGTCGTAGGAGTAGCCGCCGTAGGCCGCGTAGGGGTCCTTGTAGCCCTGGGCCGCGTACTCCTTGACGAAGGCCTTGGCGGAGGGCAGCTTCTCGACGGGGTAGCCGACGGAGGTGGCGTAGTCGCCGTCGTTGCTGGTGCCCGAGGCCTTGATGAAGGCGGGGTCGTAGATGCCGTCGCCGCCCATGATCGGGACGTTGGCCCCGGCCTGCTTGACCTGGTCGGACAGGAGGCCGCCCTCGGGGTACTGGCCACCGAAGTAGACGGAGTCGGCGCCGGTGGACTTGACCTTGCCGGCGATGCCGGAGAAGTCGTTCTCCTTGACGGTCAGGTGGTCGGTGCCGACGACCTTGCCGCCGAGGCGCTTGAACTCCTGGGCGAAGATCTTGGCGAGGCCGGCGCCGTAGGTCTGCTTGTCGTCGACGACGAAGACCTTCCGCTTCTTGGCGTCCTTGTAGTAGTACTGCGCGGCGAAACGGCCCTGGATGACGTCGGTGGTCGCGGTGCGGAAGTAGGTCTTGAACGGGCGGGTCTTCTTGCCCGAAGGCCAGTCGGGTCCCTGGCTGAGGTCCGGGCTGGTGTTCGCGGGGGAGACCTGTGCCAGGTCGGCCTTGGCGAACACGCCCTGCATGGACTGGGAGACGCCGGAGTTCAGCGGGCCGACCATGGCCACGATCTCATCGTCGTCGACCATCGAGGTGGCGTTCGTCTTGCCGGACGAGGGCACGGCCTTGTCGTCGTAGTCCTTGATCTTGAAGGTGACGCCGGGCACCTCGTTGTTCTTGTTGGCCACCTTGGTGGCGAGGTCGACCGAGTTCTTGATGCCCTGGCCGAGGGCGGACAGGGAGCCGGTCAGCGGGGCGTCGACACCGATGACGACGGTGGTCTTCTTGTTGTCGCCGTCGCTGTTGTCGCTCTTGTCGCGCGACCCACAGGCGCTGAGGGTGAGTGCGCCCGCGGTGATCGCGGTCGTGATGATGAGCAAGGAACGGTGTCGCACGAGGAATCCTTTCACTGGCCGGCCCCCTACTTCTGGGTGCCGTGTCCTCGCCGGAGGTCTGAAACGGCCGTCGGATGTTGGGTTAACACCCGACGACGTGGTGACTGGCTGTGACTCTAGGCGCGTCACGCAGCGGGGGGCAGAGGTGCAGGCCATGATGTGACTGTCTTGTTATGCCATACGTCGTCGGGGCGTGTCCGTGTAGCGGAACGTAAGTGATAAATGGGGCGGATGACTATAATCCATACGGTCCGGATACTGAGAATCTGCAGTTCCGCTAAGCGGTGTGGGGGACTGGAGATGGATGTGCGGACCGACGTGCGATCATGTGCATGAAAAGATCAACACTACAGGTCTCCGGCTAAGTCAATACCTAGTCTTGCATTGCGTGAATGTTACGGAGTGTTACGCCCGGCGGTCATGACGGCGGGCGCCAGTTCTCCGAGCTGTGGGTCGCGCCGCGCTCGTCCGTGCAGCGCCGCAGGGACTCCTGCTTGATCAGCTCTTTGGCGGCGGCGGTGCCGCGCCGCCTGCGCTCCGCGCGCGCGGCGTGCACGATGTCGTCGTAGATCTCGAACTGCTGGTTGGACATCCCCTTCTGCTCCCAGTCGAGCCCGGCCCATTTGCTGCCCAGCAGGTCCTGCTCGGCCCAGTACGAGATGAGGTCGAAGCACAGCTGGACCGGTGAAGTCGCAGGGGCGGTGGGGGTGTTGGTCGAGGTGTGCGGGGCCGGGGCGGGGCGGGACTCCGGCCCGGCGCACGCGCCCGCGGCCGTGGCGAGCGTCAGCGCGAGGGCGCAGACGGCGGCGGGACGGGTGCGCGTACGGGTCGATCGGCTGGTCGATGCCCCCATGGGGAAACGGTAGAGCCGCCCCGGCGGGCGGGCAACGGCCTTGCGCGCGGCGGCCGTTCCGGCCGCTGGGTGGGGGCTGTGGGGGCGTGCGGGGCCGGGCGGGTCCGCCGGGGTGGCCGGTGGGGTGGTCGGCCCGCCCGGCGGCCGTCAGCGCCGTCAGCGCGCCGAGCCGTCCTCGGGCAGGTTGGCCAGCGCCTCGTTCACATTGACCTCGCGCAGCATGCACGTCAGCCGGGCCGTGCAGACGCGCCGGTCCTGTTCGTCGGTGATGACGATCTCGTACGTGGCGGTGGAGCGCCCCCGGTGGGCGGGCGTGGCGACGCCGGTCACCAGGCCGGAGCGGACCCCGCGGTGGTGGGTGCAGTTGAGGTCCACGCCGACGGCGATCTTGGCGCTGCCGCCGTGGAGCATCGAGCCGACCGAGCCGAGGGTTTCGGCCAGTACCGCCGAGGCGCCGCCGTGCAGCAGCCCGTACGGCTGGGTGTTGCCCTCGACCGGCATCGTGCCCACCACGCGGTCGGCGGAGGCCTCGAGGATCTGCACGCCCAAGCGGGTGCCGAGGTGCCCGGCGGAGAACAGCGCGGGGAGGTCCACGCCGAGCGCCGCGTACTCGTCGATGACCTCTTGCGGGAAGGTCGCACCGGTCTGCTCGCCCATGGGGTCCTGCTCCATTCGCTCGGGTGTCCTGCCGTCGTCGTGACCGTCGTTGTGCCGATGGCCGAATCCTGTCAGGCCACTGAGCAAACGCTTAGGCGGGGTTGGCTTGTTCCAGGCGGACCACCACGGACTTGCTGGCGGGGGTGTTGCTGGTGTCGGCCGTCGAGTCCAGCGGGACCAGGACGTTGGTCTCCGGGTAGTAGGAGGCCGCGCAGCCGCGTGCGGTCGGGTAGTGGACGACCCGGAAGCCGGGCGCGCGGCGCTCGCTGCCGTCCGTCCACTCGCTGACCAGGTCCGTGTACGAGCCGTCGGCGAGGCCGAGCTCACGCGCGTCGTCGGGGTGGACCAGCACCACGCGGCGGCCGTTTTTGATGCCCCGGTAGCGGTCGTCCAGGCCGTAGATGGTGGTGTTGTACTGGTCGTGCGAGCGGAGGGTCTGCAGCAGCAGCCGGCCCTCGGGCACCCGCGGATACTCGACCGGCGCGGCGGTGAAGTTGGCCTTGCCGGTGGCCGTGGGGAAGCTTCGGGAGTCGCGCGGGGCGTGCGGCAGCGCGAAGCCGCCGGGCCTGGCGACCCGGGCGTTGAAGTCGTCGAAGCCGGGGATCACGGCCTCGATACGGTCGCGGATCGTGCCGTAGTCGTGTCCGAACTCCTCCCAGGGGGTGCGGCTTTCGGCGCCGAGCACCCGCCGGGCCAGCCGGGCGACGATGGCGGGCTCCGAGAGCAGCCCGGGGCTCGCGGGCATAAGGCTGCCGCGCGAGGCGTGCACCATGCCCATGGAGTCTTCGACGGTGATGAACTGCTCGCCGCCGCCCTGCAGATCGCGCTCGGTGCGGCCGAGCGTGGGCAGGATGAGCGCCCGCGCGCCGGTGACCACATGGGACCGGTTCAGCTTGGTGGACACATGGACGGTGAGCCGGGCGCGGCGCATAGCGGCCTCGGTCACCTCGGTGTCGGGGGAGGCGGAGACGAAGTTGCCGCCCATGGCGAAGAAGACCTTGGCCTGGCCGTCACGCAGCGCCCGGATGGCCCGTACGACGTCGAAGCCGTGCTCGCGGGGCGGGGCGAAGCCGAACTCCCGCTCCAGGGCGTCCAGGAAGGCCGGGGCGGGGCGCTCGAAGATGCCCATGGTGCGGTCGCCCTGCACATTGCTGTGCCCGCGCACCGGGCACACTCCGGCGCCGGGACGGCCCACATTGCCCCGCAGCAGCAGGAAGTTGACGACCTCCCGGATGGTGGGCACGGAGTGCTTGTGCTGGGTCAGGCCCATGGCCCAGCACACGATGGTGCGCTTGGAGGCGAGGACCATCGCGAGCGCCCGGTCGATCTCGGCCCGCTCCAGGCCGGTGGCGCGCAGGGTCTCGTCCCAGTCGGCGGCGCGCGCCGCGGCGGCGAACTCCTCGAAACCGTGGGTGTGCTCGTGTATGAACGCCTCGTCAACCGCGCCCGCGCCCACGCCGGGGGTGGTGTCGGCGGCCTCCAGGATCAGCCGGTTCAGGGCGCGGAAGAGTGCCTGGTCGCCACCCAGCCGTATCTGCAGGAAGAGATCGGTGAGCGCGGTGCCGCCGCCCACCAGGCCGCGCGGGGTCTGCGGGTTCTTGAACCGCTCCAGGCCCGCCTCGGGCAGCGGGTTGATGCTGATGATCTTCGCGCCGCCGGCCTTCGCGCGCTCCAGGGCGGAGAGCATCCGCGGGTGGTTGGTGCCCGGGTTCTGGCCGGCCACGATGATCAGATCGGCCTGGTGGAGGTCGTCAAGCAGCACGCTGCCCTTGCCCACGCCAAGGGTTTCGGTCAGCGCCGAGCCGGAGGACTCATGGCACATGTTCGAGCAGTCGGGCAGGTTGTTGGTGCCGAATTCGCGGGCGAAGAGCTGGTAGAGGAAGGCGGCTTCGTTACTGGTGCGCCCCGAGGTGTAGAAGACGGCCTCGTCGGGGGAGGCGAGGGCGGTCAGTTCCCCGGCGATGATGTCGAAGGCGCGCTCCCAGGTCACCGGCTCGTACGACTCGGCGCCCTCGGGCAGATACATCGGCTGGGTGAGGCGGCCCTGCTGGCCGAGCCAGTAGCCGCTGCGGGTGGCGAGGTCGGCGACGGGGTGGGCGGCGAAGAAGTCGGGGGTGACGCGGCGCAGCGTCGCCTCCTCGGCGACGGCCTTGGCGCCGTTCTCGCAGAACTCGGCCTTGTGGCGCTTGTCGCCCTCGGGCCAGGCGCAGCCGGGGCAGTCGAAGCCGTTCTTCTGGTTGACCTTGAGGAGGGTGAGCGCGGTGCGGCGCACGCCCATCTGCTGCTGGGCCATGCGCAGCGTATGGCCGATGGCGGGCAGCCCGGCGGCGGCGTGCTGTGGGGCGGCTACTTCGGGTGCGTCCTGCACCGGGTCGCCCGCGGGCGGCTTGGCTGCCATGTCGCTTCTCCCATCGTGCGCTACGCGCTCGGACCACGCGCTCGGCCTTCACTCCGACCCTTTCACGGAGCAACCGATCCTTTCATGGCGCATCTGGTTCTCGGACGGGAGGCGGGGAGCGTTGTCGGTGGGGCGTGGCAGGATCGGGGGCGTGGCAGAGAAAGCATCGAAGAAGACCGCAGCGCCCGCGACCGCCGACCGTGCGGGAGACCGCCCCCGGCTGCTCCTGCTGGATGGGCATTCCCTGGCATATCGGGCGTTCTTCGCGCTGCCGGCAGAGAACTTCAATACGACTACCGGCCAGACCACCAACGCGATCTACGGCTTCACCTCGATGCTGGTGAACACGCTCCGTGATGAGCAGCCCACGCATCTGGCCGTGGCGTTCGACGTCTCGCGCAAGACCTGGCGCTCCGAGCAGTTCACCGAGTACAAGGCGAACCGCTCCAAGGCTCCCGACGAGTTCAAGGGCCAGGTCGAGCTGATCGGCGAAATGCTCGACGCGATGAGCATCACCCGCTTCGCGGTGGACGGCTTCGAGGCCGACGACATCATCGCCACCCTCGCCACCCAGGCAGAGGCCGAGGGCTTCGAGGTGCTGATCGTCACGGGCGACCGCGACTCGTTCCAGCTGGTCAGCGACCATGTCACGGTCCTCTACCCGACGAAGGGCGTCTCCGAGCTGACGCGGTTCACCCCCGCCAAGGTCGAGGAGAAGTACGGCCTCACCCCGCGGCAGTATCCGGACTTCGCCGCGCTGCGCGGCGACCCGTCGGACAACCTCCCCGGCATCCCTGGCGTCGGGGAGAAGACCGCCGCGAAGTGGATCAACCAGTTCGCCTCCTTCGCCGAGCTGGTGGAGCGGGTCGCGGAGGTCAAGGGCAAGGTCGGCGACAAGCTCCGCGAGCACCTGGAGTCCGTCAAGCTCAACCGCCGGCTGACCGAGCTGGTGCGGGATGTCGAGCTGCCCGCAGGACCCGACGGCCTCAAGCGCATTCCGTACGACCGGCAGGCGCTGTCGGTGATCATGGACGCGCTGGAGTTCCGCCACCAGAACTTCCGGGACCGCGTCCTGGCCGTCGACCCCGGCGCCGCCGAGGAGGAGCCCGCGGCCGCGGCCCCCGGCGTCGAGGTGGACGGCGTGGTGGCCGGCCCGGGCGAGCTTGCCCCCTGGCTGGAGCGGCACGGCGCCGGGCCGCTGGGCCTGGCCACCGTGGACACCTGGGCGCTGGGCAGCGGCAGCGTCAGCCAGATCGCACTGGCCGCCGCCTCGGGACCGGCCGTCTGCTTCGACCCGTCGGAGGTGGACGAGCCCGATGAGCGGGCCTTCGCCGGCTGGATCGCGGACCCGGACCGGCCGAAGGTGATGCACGACGCCAAGGGCGTGATGCGGGTCTTCGAGGAGCACGGCTGGACCGTGGCCGGGGTCACCATGGACACCGCGCTCGCCGCCTATCTGGTCAAGCCCGGCCGCCGCTCCTTCGCGCTGGACGCCCTGTCCGTCGAGTACCTGGGCCGTGAGCTGTCCCCGGCCGCCGCCGCGGAGAGCGGGCAGCTGGCCTTCGGCACCGACGAGCAGGCCGAGCAGGACGCCCTGATGACCCAGGCCCGGACGATCCTGGACCTCGGCGAGGCGTTCGGCCGGCGGCTCGCGGAGGTCGGCGCGGTGGAGCTGCTGCGCGATGTCGAGCTGCCCATCTCCGCGCTGCTGGCCCGGATGGAGAAGGCCGGTATCGCATCGGACCGGGAGTGGCTGGACCGCATGGAGCAGCAGTTCGCCGCGGCCGTGCAGCAGGCCGTCAAGGAGGCACACGCCGCGGTGGGCCATGAGTTCAACCTCGGCTCGCCCAAGCAGCTCCAGGAGGTGTTCTTCGGCGAGCTCGGCCTGCCCAAGACCAAGAAGACCAAGACCGGGTACACCACGGACGCGGACGCGCTGGCCTGGCTCGCCACCCAGACCGACCACGAACTGCCCGTGATCATGCTGCGCCACCGCGAGCAGGCCCGGCTCCGCTCCACCGTCGAGGGCCTGATCAAGACCATCGCCCCCGGCGGCCGTATCCACACCACCTTCAACCAGACCGTGGCGGCCACCGGCCGGCTCTCCTCCACCGACCCCAATCTGCAGAACATCCCGGTGCGTACGGACGAGGGCCGGGCCATCCGGCGCGGCTTCGTCGTCGGCGAGGGCTTCGAATCGCTGCTGACCGCCGACTACAGCCAGATCGAGCTGCGCGTCATGGCCCATCTGTCCGAGGACGAGGGCCTGATCGAGGCGTTCACCTCCGGTGAGGACCTGCACACCACAGTCGCCTCCCAGGTGTTCGGCGTGGCCAAGTCCGAGGTCGACCCGGAGATGCGCCGCAAGATCAAGGCGATGTCGTACGGGCTGGCGTACGGGCTGTCGGCGTTCGGCCTGTCCCAGCAGCTGGGCATCACCCCGGACGAGGCCCGCAAGCTGATGGACACCTTCTTCGAGCGGTTCGGCGGGGTGCGCGACTATCTCCAGCGGGTCGTCGACGAGGCCCGGGCCACCGGCTATACGGAGACCATGCTCGGCCGCCGCCGCTATCTCCCGGACCTCAACAGCGACAACCGCCAGCGCCGTGAGATGGCCGAGCGCATGGCGCTCAACGCGCCGATTCAGGGCACCGCCGCCGATATCGTGAAGATCGCGATGCTTCGGGTGGACGAGGCGTTGACAAAGGAGAAATTGTCGTCGCGGATGCTGCTCCAGGTGCACGACGAAATCGTGGTGGAAGTCGCCCCGGGGGAGCGGGAGCGGGTGGAGGCCCTGGTGCGCCGGGAAATGGCCGGAGCCTTCCACCTCCGGGCCCCGCTCGACGTGTCCGTCGGGGCCGGAACGGACTGGGAATCGGCGGCGCATTAGGGGCTGTTTCCAGGCTTGCGGAGTGGACCGCGAGGGGCGAAACGGGCGGTACGCCCGGTAGCTGCGGCGCGGCAAGTTGTCGTAGTGTCACGAGGGTTGGCGCGGGGGAGCGCGCTCACTGCTCGACAGGGAGGGACATACGGATGGCACCGCACATCGGCCGACGACTGCGCAAGGGGGCGGCCACGACGGCGGTGGCGGCGGTCGTGATGGCCGCTCTCACCGCCTCACAGGCCCCCGGGCTCGCCAGTACGGCCCGGGACGACCGGCACCACGACAGCGCCGCTGGTGAGACGCCGGCCCCGCCGTCCGCCGACACCCCCATCGACGGCGGCTCGTCGTACCACACCGATCTGCCGCCCCTGCAGAAGCCCGGTAAGCCCGGCACCTCGATCGACCTGCCGGGGCTGCCGGACGACGCCGCGGCCGCCGAGGCGGGCATCCCCGCGACCGTGCTCGACGCGTACAAGAAGGCCGAGTCGGCCCTCAAGGAGTCCAAGCCCGGCTGCAACCTGCCCTGGCAGCTGCTCGCCGCCATCGGCAAGGTCGAGTCCGGCCAGGCGGGCGGCGGCCGGGTCGACGCCGAGGGCACGACGTACAAGCCCATCCTGGGCCCGGTGCTCAACGGCAACGGCTTCGCCCGGATCACCGACACCGACGGCGGCGCGTACGACGGGGACACCACCCACGACCGGGCGGTCGGGCCCATGCAGTTCATCCCGTCCACCTGGGCCACCTGGGGCCGGGACGGCAACGGCGACGGCGCGAAGAACCCGAACAACATCTATGACGCCGCGCTCGCGGCCGGCGCGTATCTGTGCGCGGGCGGCCGCGATCTGTCGGTCAAGGCCGATCTGGACAAGGCGATCCTCGGGTACAACCACTCGCAGGAGTATCTGGCCACCGTCCTGTCCTGGTTCGAGTACTACAAGAAGGGCACCCACGAGGTGCCCGACGGCACCGGCGTGCTGCCCGACCCGGACAAGAACAGCGGCGGTTCGGGCCGCGGCGGCGACGGTGGCGGTGGCTCGGAGAGCCCCAGGCCGCTGCCCGACCCGACCGAGCCCGGCGGCGACCAAAGCCCCACCCCCGAACCCCCCGCGACCGACGACGGCGGGATCGAGACCCCCGCCCCGGAGACGCCTTCCCCCGAGACGCCCTCCCCGGAGACGCCTTCTCCGGAGACGCCCGCCCCGGCCACCGTCGCCCGGCTCAAGGCCGTCGGCACCGCGAAGCTGACCGCCACGGCGGGCGAGCAGTTCGCCGACAAGCCCCAGGTCCGTGCCGAGACCGCGGCCGGCAACCCGGTCGCGGGCGTGTGGGTGCAGTACGAGATCCGCGGCGAGACCGACGCCCGCTTCCCCTGGAACGCGACCCGCGTCAGCCGCATGACCGGCAGCGACGGCACCGCCACCGCCCCGGTGCTGCGCGCGGGCGAGACCACCGGCTCCTTCACGGTCCGGGTCACGGCCGTCGGCCGCACCGCGACCGCCGCCGACATCGCCGCCACCGTCAAGGCCCGCCCCGTACCGCAGGCCGACGCGCTGGCCCGCGCCGACGACAAGGACCTCAAGGCCGAGACCGGCGGCTCCTTCGCCGACGCGGTAGGCGTCAAGGCCAGCTACAAGGGCAAGGCCGTGGCCGGTGTGCCGGTGACCGCCACCATGATCGTCGACGATGCGGCGAAGGCGACGGACAAGCCCACCGAGAACGACAAGGGCCCCTACTTCAAGGACGCCAAGGGCAAGACCGTCCGCACCCTGACCACCCTGAAGACGGACGCCACGGGGAAGTTGGTCCTCCCCAAGATCTACACCGACGACCACGCGGGCACCTTCCTGCTCCGCCTCACCACCGCCGACGGCACGACCCTGACCATCGAGCTGACCGTCACCGAGCGCGCTGCTCAGCCCACGGAACCGCCCACGACGGAGCCCACCGACCAGCCCTCGGCCGAGCCCACATCCGCGCCCACGGCCCAGTAACCGGCCGAGGCCACCGAGCACCACCACGCACTGCCCCGCACCGCCCCTGCGCCCCCACCGGGCCCAGGGGCGGTGCGGCGTCTGCTGACGCGCTCTTGCTCCTGCTTGCTCCTGCGCGTTCACATCTTCGGCCCCCGTTGCTACGGTGCCCCAGCCCTGACGCACCGTCAGAGCGCCCGTACGCCGCCGCAGCAACCGGAGGCTGAGACATGCGCGCCCTCGCCGCCGCCGCGATCGGACTGGTCGCCGCCCTCGCCCTCGTCTTCACGGTGACGGCCATCGGCGTCCCCAGCGGCAAGACCTCCCCCAAACCGCTGCTCACCACCGTCCCCGAGCACCCCTGAGCCCCGAGCACCCCTGAGCCCCGAGCATCCCTGAGCCCCGAGCATCCCTGAGCCCCGAGGGAGGGACATACCGCCATGCGCCGCAAAGCCAGCCTGGTGCTGCTCGCCTTCGCCGTCTTCTTCGCCGCCCTCTCGCCGCTGCTGCGCTGGTACGCCTTCCCCCGGCTGGCCAAGATCCCGCCCAGCGAGTACCAGACCGCCGTCCTCGAAGCCAAGCCCGCCGTCCTGCTCGACTACGGCACCATGCAGCCCAAAAAGGTCGCCAAGGTCAGCATCGTGCAGACGCTCCGCGGAAACGTCGAGGCGGCGAAGAAGGCCGGGAAGGCGGCCGGACGCGATGTCGTCGTCTGGGACGCCCTGTCGTATATCGCCGGGCCCGACGGCAAGATGGTCTCCAAGATCCCCGAGCGCTATGTCTTCGACGCCCACTCCCAGGACCCCGTGCATCAGGGCGGCGAACATGTCGACGGGGACGCGGTCCGCCGGGAAGGCATCGAGTACAAGTGGCCCTTCCTCACCGAGAAGCGCGACTACACCTACTTCGACGCCCAGACCAGGACCTCAGCACCCATCCACTACAAGGGCACCCAGAACTTCCGCGGCCTGAAGGTCTACTACTTCGAGCAGACCATCCCCTGGACGAAGGTGAAGCTGCCGAAGACCATGCCGGTCGAGGGCATCACCCCCGAGACCGTCCGCAAGGCCGGCACCACCCGCTGGTACTCCACCAAGCGCATGTTCTGGGTCGACCCCACCACCGGCGCCCCCGTCAACGGGGAGGAGATCCACCGGGAGGAGCTGCGCGGCGGCACGCTGCTCGGCGGCCGCGACAAGGTGACCGTCTTCTCCGGCCATGTGAAGATGCGCGAGGACTACATCGAGCACACCGTGAAGATGGTCAAGTCCCAGCGGCAGCTGGTCCTGCTGCTCACCAGCTATCTGCCCTGGGGCTTCCTCGCCCTCGGCGCCGGGCTGCTGACGCTGTCCCTCGTACTGGAGGCCCGCAGCCGCCGCCCGGGCAGCGGCACCGAGACCCACGACGAGTCCCCCGCCCCACAGCCGGTACCCGCCCCGGTGTAACCGGGTGGGCGGTGCCGCCGGGGCTGTCAGCGCTGTCCGGTTGTCAGTGGGCGCCCGTACCGTACGCCCATGCCTACCACCACCTGCCTGCCCAGCCCCGAACTCGCCGACCAGCTCGTCGAACTGGCGCGCCTGGAATGGACGCCCGGCGCCACCGAGGCCGCCGCCGTACGCTTCGGCTGGACGCCGGTGGACGACGGCGCCTGGACGGCCGCCTTCGCCACCAACACCGGGCACTACGTCGTCCCCGAATGGTTCGCCGCGCCGCCGGAGGAACAGGTCGAGGACGAAGAGTGCCATCTGCCGTTCTGCTACTACTACGAGGCCGACGACTTCGACGAGGAGCTGGCCACGGGCGGGCTCAGCGGCAATATCGACTGGCTGAAAAAGCGCCACGCCGACGACCCCGAGTGGCACTTCGAACGCGACACCGGCCGTGCCCACTTCGACGCGCAGTGGCGGGCCGCCGTGGCCCTGTTCACCCAGCGGCTGGGGGAGCCGGAGATCACCGTGCGCGACGGGGAGGGCGAGTCGCCGTGGAACTACGCGGCGTGGCGCTGCGGGGGGAACACACTGGTGGTCGGCCAGTGCACGGACAGCGGCTCGTATATGACCTTCGAGCAGTCGCTCGTCTGGATCGCCCCGTATCCGGCCGGGCGCCCGTTTCCCGGGGCGGGCGACTTCGGCGGCCTCATCGAGTGCTGACGGGGCTCTGAGACCTCGGCGGCTCGGCGGCTCAGCGGTTCGGCAGCTCGGCGGCTCAGCGACGGGAGTTGGTACGCCGTGTCGGCTCGGCCGTCGCCGGGTCCTCCGGCCAGGGGTGTTTGGGATACCGGCCGCGCAGCTCGGCGCGCACGGACCGGTACCCCTCCCGCCAGAAGGACGCCAGATCGGCCGTGACCGCGGCGGGGCGCCCGGCCGGTGACAGCAGGTGTACGAGCAGCGGCACCCGCCCGCCCGCGATCCGGGGCGTCTCCTGCCACCCGAACAGCTCCTGCAGCTTGACCGCCAGCACGGGCTGCTCCTGGCCGTAGTCCACCCGCACCCGCGAGCCGCTGGGGACCCGTACCCGCTCGGGGGCCAGCTCGTCGAAACGCACCGCGTCCCCGGTCGCCCAGGGCAGCAACCGGGCGAGCGCCTGGCCCGCGTCCACACGCCCCAGATCGGCCCGCCGCCGCGCCCGGTCGAGCTCCGGGCCCAGCCAGGCGTCCAGCTCCGCCAGCAGCGCCGGGTCGGACACATCCGGCCAGGGGGCGCCCAGCTCGCGGTGGAGGAAGGCCAGCCGCTGCCGCAGGGCGACGGCTTCGGCGGACCAGCGCAGCAGCCCCAGCCCCTCACCGCGCAGCCCCTCCCGCAGCGCGGCGTGCACCAGCCGCGGATCGGGCGCGGCCAGCGGCCGCGCCGCCAGCTCCACCGCCCCCAGCCGCTCCACCCGCCGCGCCACGACGTCCCCGCCGGACCAGCCCACCTCTTCCCGCCGCTCGTACAGGGCCGACGCCGCGATACGAGCCGTCTCCTCGTCCACGACGGCCGCGAGCCGCACCCGCGCCGACGCCGCCGAGACCGGCCGGTCCGCGACCGCCACGGCCAGCCACGGCGCATCCCGCAGCCGAGACCCCTCCCCGAGCTCCGCGCCGGTACCGGACGCCATCAGATATGCCCGCTCCCCCCGCCGCCGCCCCACCCGCTCCGGAAACGCCAACGCGGCTACCAGCCCCACGACGGCGTCATCGCCCACGACCCCCGCGACGTGGGCGCCCGGCGTGGTGGCGTGGTCGGCGGCGTTGGCCCGTGCCTGCCCAGGTCCGCCCGCCGACGGCGCGGTGGTGCCTGGCGCTCCCGCGCCTGGCGTGTCGCCGCCCTGCGGGGCGCCGCTGGTGGTGTCGGGCCGTGCCGGTCCGTCGCTGCCCGCGGCTGCCCCGGCGGGGTGTCCTCCCGGGCCGGGCGCAACAGGGGCCTGCGGGGCCGCCTCCGGCATGGCGACGCCAGGCGCTCCGGTGTCCGGCGCGGCGCTCGACGGCGCGGCGTGCGCCGGGCTCTTGGGGTGGTCGGTGTGGGCCGTCGTGGCCTCGCTCGCGGTGTTCGCGGGGCCGGGCTCTGCCGCCGCTGCGGCAGTGTGGCCGCCTGCCCCGGGCGCCGACGGTGTTGGCGGAGCCGGGGAGGTGGCACCGCCGGTCCCGGGGCGCGGTGTGGCTGTGCCCCGTATGGGGGTGTCCGCCGTGGTGGCGTGCGGGGCCTGAGCGCCTTGACGGCCGTTCGCGCCCGGTGCGTCGGCGCCCGGCACGGCGTCCCGTCGCGTTCCGGCGCTGGGGACGCCCGTACGCGCCGGTGCCGCACCCCCAGCCGCCCCGGCCCCGGCCCCCGCCTGGGCCGTCTCGGCCGCCCCGCCCACCGGGCGCCCGGCGGACCGTAGCGCGCTCTCGAGGCGTCGGGCCTCCTGGCGCCAGCGGGCGGCGTAAGCGTCCGTGCCGCGCCGGGCGGTGCGCCAGGCGGCTGCCAGGTCGTCGCCGTACTCCCTGGGTGGCTCCTCGCTGAGCAGGGCCACCGCCTCCGCCGCACGGCGCGCGCCGACCTCTGGTGCGCCGTCCAGGAGGGCCCGTGCGAGCCGGGGGTGGAGGCCCAGCCGGGCCATGCGGGTGCCCCGGTCCGTGGCACGGCCGGTGTCGTCCACGGCGCCGATGGCGGTCAGTACCTCGCGCGCCGCGGTCAGCGCGCCGCCCGGCGGCGGGTCGAGCAGCGCGAGGCCGGTGGCGTCGGGGTCTCCCCAACACGCCGCCTGCAGCGCGAACGCCGTCAGGTCCGCGACGCTGATCTCCGGGGACGGGAAGCGCGGCAGCCGGGCGTCCTCGGCCTCCGGCCAGCACCGGTAGACGGTGCCCGGCGCCTCGCGCCCGGCCCGGCCGGCCCGCTGCCGGGCCGCGGCCCGTGAGGCGCGTACGGTCGTCAGCGCGCTCAGGCCACGCGCGTGGTCCATCCGCGGCTCGCGCGCAAGCCCGCAGTCCACGACGATCCGTACGCCCGGGACGGTCAGGCTCGACTCGGCGACCGAGGTCGCCAGGACCACCCGCCGCCGTCGCCCCGTCGGCCCCGCGCCCGCGAGCACCGCGTCCTGCGCGGCCGCCGGGGCGCGCCCGTGCACCTGCAGCACCTCCGCGTCGGCGCCGCCGAGCAGCCCCGCGACCCGCGCGATCTCCCCGACGCCCGGCAGGAAGCACAGCACGTCCCCCTCCCGCTCGCGCAGCGCCCGCCGCACCACCGCCGCGACGTGGTCGAGGAGGGCGGGGTCCACCCGCATCCCGTGCGGCGGGCGGACGGGGCGCGTGGGCGGCGCCCACACCACCTCCACCTGGTGGGACACGCCGTCGGCGGACACGACCGGCGCCGGCTCGCCGTCCGCGCCCAGCAGCCGGGCCCAGCCCGCCGCGTCCGTGGTCGCGGACGCGGCGATCAGCCAGAGGTCGGGCCGCAGGGTGGCCCGTACGTCCAGCAGAAAGGCGGCGGCCGTATCGGCGTCCAGGTGCCGTTCGTGGCATTCGTCGAGCACCACCGCGTCGACCCCGGCGAGCTCGGGGTCGCGCTGCAGCCGCTGCAGCAGCACACCGGTGGTGACCACCTCCACGACGGTCTCGCGGCTCACCCGCCGCTCCCCGCGCACCGTGAATCCGACCCGGCCGCCCGTCGCGTCCTCACCCAGCAGCCACGCCATCCGCCGCGCTGCGGCCCGCGCCGCGATCCGCCGCGGCTCGGCGACCAGCACCCGCCGAGCGAGTCCGCCGTCCGCCGCCCCGGCGAGCGCCAGGGGCACCAGCGTCGTCTTGCCGGTCCCGGGCGGGGCGCACAGCACCGCCGCGCCCCGGTCGTCGAGCGCGCGCCGCAGGGCGGGCACGGCGTCGCGTACGGGAAGCGCTTCGAGCGCGTCGGTGCGGGGCGTACGGCGGACGGTCATCTGGTCATCCTGTCAGCCAGGAGGGAGCCGGAGCGGAGGGGAACGGAGGGGAACAGAGCGGAGCAGAGGGGGCCCGCCGCGCCCCCGCCTCGTCCCTCAGGCCCGCTCGCACACGAAGATCGCCGTCCCCGGGATCAGATTGCCGCGCAGCGGGGACCAGCCGCCCCATTCCTGGTCGTTCCAGGCGGGCCATTCCGGCTCGACGAGGTCGAGCAGCCTGAAGCCCCCCGCCACCACGTCCCGCACCCGGTCGCCCAGCGTTCGGTGGTGCTCCACATAGACGGCACGCCCCGTCTCGTCCTGCTCGACGTACGGCGTGCGGTCGAAGTAGGAGGCGGCGACGCTCAGCCCCTCGGGGCCGGGCTCGTCCGGAAACGCCCACCGTATGGGGTGCGTCACCGAGAACACCCACCGCGCGCCCGGCCGCAGCACCCGGTGGACCTCGCGCATCACCCGCACCGGGTCGGCGACGAAGGGGACCGCCCCGTACGCCGAGCAGGCGAGGTCGAAGGAGGCGTCCCGGAAGGGGAGCGCCGTGGCGTCGGCCTGGACGAGCGCGATCGGCCCCAGACCAGTCGTACGCGCTTCGGTGTCGATCCTCAGCGCATGCCGGAGCTGGCGATGCGAGATGTCGAGCGCCACCGGCCGCGCCCCCCGGGCCGCCAGCCAGCGCGAGCACTGTGCCGCGCCCGCCCCGACCTCCAGGACGTCCAGCCCCTTGAGGCCGTCAGCCGGACCGAGCAGCCCGGCCTCGGCCTCGTCGAGCCCTTCGGGGCCCCAGATGAAGCGGTCGTCGCCCAGGAAGCCGCCGTGCTCCTCCTGGTACTCGTCCGCGTTGCGGTCCCACCAGCCGCGGCTGGCCCGGCTGGACTCCGCGTCGCCGGCGATCCGCCGGGTGGCTGTGGCCTCCTCCTCGGGCTCGCTCGCCATGGGACTGGGAGTCAGGGGATCTCCGGTGGCGCCGGGCGTACCGGGCCTGTCGGTTGCACGGGGCATGTGTTCTTGGACCATCGGGCGCGTCGTCGTACTCTCTGTATCGACCTGTGGCTGTGGGGAACGGCTGGACTCCGCGTCGCAGCACGGACCGTGCGACTTGCCGGGCTTGGGGCGAAATGTCCTGCGTGTGCTCTTCGTGCATTGACCATGCCCGGCTGCCCCCGTATGCTACAAGTTGCGCTGCGGGCCTGCGCGCCTCAGACGGAGTAGGCCGCGCTCGCATCTGTTGTATGTCCCTCGGTCACCGAGGCGCTTTTCGATCCCTCGGGAAGAGATCAACGCCTCCGAGGCTGTCCGGCTTCTGCAGTGCGGTAACGGGTCCCGGCGTAGCAGTACCTACGACTTCATGTCCGTAACCGGAGCCCTTTCCCACATGACGAGCAGCACCGAGGCAACCCGCACCACCCCGCAGGTGGCGGTAAACGACATCGGTTCCGAGGAAGCCTTCCTCGCCGCGATCGACGAGACGATCAAGTACTTCAACGACGGCGACATCGTCGACGGCGTCATCGTGAAGGTCGACCGGGACGAGGTCCTGCTCGACATCGGTTACAAGACCGAAGGCGTCATCCCTTCTCGTGAGCTTTCGATCAAGCACGACGTCGACCCGAACGATGTCGTGGCCGTCGGCGACGAGATCGAGGCCCTTGTCCTCCAGAAGGAGGACAAGGAAGGTCGCCTGATCCTCTCGAAGAAGCGCGCCCAGTACGAGCGTGCCTGGGGCACCATCGAGAAGATCAAGGAAGAAGACGGCATCGTCACCGGTACCGTCATCGAGGTCGTCAAGGGTGGTCTCATCCTCGACATCGGCCTCCGTGGCTTCCTCCCCGCCTCCCTGGTGGAGATGCGCCGCGTCCGCGACCTTCAGCCCTACGTGGGCAAGGAGCTCGAGGCCAAGATCATCGAGCTGGACAAGAACCGCAACAACGTGGTCCTGTCCCGCCGCGCCTGGCTGGAGCAGACCCAGAGCGAGGTCCGCCAGACCTTCCTCACCACCCTCCAGAAGGGTCAGGTGCGCTCCGGCGTCGTCTCCTCCATCGTCAACTTCGGTGCCTTCGTGGACCTGGGTGGCGTCGACGGTCTGGTCCACGTCTCCGAGCTGTCCTGGAAGCACATCGACCACCCGTCCGAGGTCGTCGAGGTCGGCCAGGAGGTCACGGTCGAGGTCCTGGACGTCGACATGGACCGCGAGCGCGTGTCCCTGTCGCTCAAGGCGACCCAGGAAGACCCGTGGCAGCAGTTTGCCCGGACCCACCAGATCGGCCAGGTCGTCCCGGGTAAGGTCACGAAGCTGGTGCCGTTCGGTGCGTTCGTCCGCGTGGACGAGGGCATCGAGGGTCTGGTCCACATCTCCGAGCTGGCCGAGCGCCACGTGGAGATCCCGGAGCAGGTCGTCCAGGTCAACGACGAGATCTTCGTCAAGGTCATCGACATCGACCTCGAGCGCCGCCGCATCAGCCTCTCGCTGAAGCAGGCCAACGAGGCCTTCGGTGCCGACCCGTCCGTGGTCGAGTTCGACCCGACCCTGTACGGCATGGCCGCGTCCTACGACGACCAGGGCAACTACATCTACCCCGAGGGCTTCGACCCCGAGACCAACGACTGGCTCGAGGGCTTCGAGACCCAGCGCGAGGCCTGGGAGACCCAGTACGCCGAGGCGCAGCAGCGCTTCGAGCAGCACCAGGCGCAGGTCATCAAGTCGCGCGAGGCCGACGAGCAGGCCGCTGCCGAGACGGGCGGCGCTGCCCCGGCGCAGGGTGGCCAGGCGTCCGGCGGCGGTTCGTACTCCTCGGAGTCGGCCGACAACTCCGGCGCCCTGGCGTCGGACGAGGCGCTGGCCGCGCTCCGCGAGAAGCTGGCCGGCGGCCAGAGCTGAGCTCGGCTGACCGGCTGAACGGTCGCTGACCGACGTAAGGCCCGCTCTCCCTGGAGAGCGGGCCTTACGCATGCCCGGGCGTCGGGGCGCGCGTCCAGGTCCATGAACGGGCGCACCGGCCGGCGCGGCGGCGAGGGCCCGTAAACGGCCCATGCGGCCCATGGACGGCTAGGCGCCGCCCTGTACGGTCACGGAGTCGACCGTGACGCTCTCCGCCCGCTCGATCATGATGCCCTGACGGCCGCCGGTGACCGTGATGCCGCGGACCGTCCAGTACGAGGCGCCGTCCAGGTGCAGCCCGAACCCGTAGCCGTCGCTCGCCGTGAGCACCGCCTTCGGGGAGCCGGTCAGCGTGATCCGGGAGCCGGAGGTCCCGGAGGCGGTGATCACGAAGCCGCCGCGGTAGGTGCCGTCGGCGAGCTCGATGGTGTCGCCGGGCCTGGCCGCCGCGAGCGCGTCCTTGAGCTGGGCCGCGTCGGAGACGGGGATCGGCCGGACGGAGTGCTCACGGCCGTTCTCCGCGGCCGTTCCGGCGGCGACCAGCCCGCCCATGGCGAGGATCCCGGCGGCGGGCGCGGCGACGAGAGCACGCGTGCGGGTGGGGGTGCGGGAGTGCATGGGGGGTTCCGCCTTCCTGCCGTGGTCAGGGGTGGCACCTTCGTGACGCGTAAATGTTCTTGTGGCTGAACATGAGACGACAACGTGAACCTCTGACGGGTCGCGAAGCTAGGGGTGTCACCTGGGCGCGTCAACCCCTTCATGACGCCCTGTGACCGGTATTCGACCCGCGGCGAGAAGTATGTGCGATGCACGAAAGGGTGTCGGGCGGCACCGCCGTCGCGTCGCCCGGCGCGGCCCCGGACCCCACTGTCCCCAACAGGCCAGCGATCATGTCTATTTCGCGGGCGACTTCCCCAACTGCGCCGACGCCCGCGCGGCATGGCGCCGCCTCGTTCGCCCCAAATGCCGCCATCGCTGAGCGCCGCCGCGTACTGTCTTGATCCAGTCGGTTGTGCGGATGGCGCGAAGTCGAGGGCGGAGGCCGGGAATGCCGCGCCGCCGCCCGACGTTCCCGAAACGGAACACAAGGAGGAGCGGTCACAGTGCTAGATCCGCAGGATTTGTACGCATGGGAGCCGAGCGGACTCGCGGAAGTCGACGCGATAACCTCCCGGGACTCGGCCGGGCTGGTGCTGCTTTACCACTTCGACGGCTACATCGACGCCGGCGAGACCGGCGACCAGATCGTGCAGCGGCTGCTCGACGGCCTGCCGCACCAGGTCGTCGCCCGCTTCGACCACGACCGGCTCGTCGACTACCGGGCGCGCCGCCCCCTGCTCACCTTCAAGCGCGACCGCTGGACCGACTACGAGACCCCCGCGATCGAGCTGCACTTGATGCGTGACGCGACCGCGGCCCCCTTCCTGCTGCTCTCCGGCCCCGAGCCGGATGTGGAGTGGGAGCGGTTCGCGGTGGCCGTGCGCCAGCTGATCGAGCGGCTGGGGGTGCGGTTGTCGGTGAACTTCCACGGCATCCCCATGGGCGTGCCGCACACCCGTCCCGTCGGCATCACCCCCCACGGCAACCGCACCGACCTGATGCCCGGTCACCGGGGCTACTTCGACGAGGCGCAGGTGCCCGGCAGCGCCGAATCCCTCGTCGAGTACCGGCTCGCCGAGGCCGGCCTGGATGTGCTCGGCGTCGCCGCCCACGTCCCGCACTACCTGGCCCGCTCCGCGTACCCCGACGCGGCGCTCACCGCGCTGGAGGCGATCACCGCGGCCACCGGCCTGGTGCTGCCGGGCGCGGCCCATGCGCTGCGCAACGAGGCGCTGAAGACCCAGGAGGAGATCGAGCGGCAGATCTCGGAAGGGGACGAGGACCTGGTCGCGCTGGTCCGCGGCCTTGAGCACCAGTACGACGCGGTGGCCGGGGCGGAGAGCCGCGGCAGCCTGGTCGCCGAGCCGGTCGAGCTGCCCTCCGCGGATGAGCTGGGGGCCGAGTTCGAGCGCTTCCTGGCCGAGCGGGAGGGCGATGGGACGGCCTAGACCGCGTACGGCCCGGACCGCATAGGCTGACCCCATGCTGAGGCTGGGACTCACGGGCGGAATCGGCGCGGGCAAGAGCGAAGTGTCGCGCATGCTGTCCTCATACGGAGCGGTGCTGATCGACTCCGATCGGATCGCCCGCGAGGTGGTCGAACCGGGGACGCCCGGACTGGTGGCCGTGGTCGCCGAGTTCGGGCCCGGTCTCCTCACTCCCGACGGCGCCCTGGACCGCCCGAAGCTCGGCGGCATCGTCTTCGGCGACCCGGAGCGGCTGCGCGCGCTGAACGCGATCGTGCACCCCCTGGTCCGCGCCCGCTCAGCCGAGCTGGAGGCGGCCGCCGGGCCGGACGCCATCGTCGTCCACGACGTCCCCCTCCTTGCCGAGAACGGTCTGGCACCCCTGTACGACATGGTGATGGTCGTCGACGCGGCGCCCGGGACCCAGCTCGACCGGCTGGTGCGGCTGCGCGGTATGACGGAGGACGAGGCGCGTGCCCGGATGGCGGCCCAGGCGACGCGCGAGGAGCGGCTGGCCGTGGCCGATGTGGTGATCGACAACGACGGTCCGCTGGAGGAGCTGGAGCCGCAGGTCAGAAAGGTCTGGGTGGATCTGGTCGAGCGCGCGGCGGGCGGCGCGCGGACCGAGGGCTGACCGACACCGCGGTGCGGTCGCGCCCGGGGTCTGGCGGGAATGCGCCGTATGGCGCCATTGTTGTGTACCGCGTACCGACGATCACCCGTGCCGACGACTGCCCGTACCGACGACAACTCGTACGACGACGACTCGTCCGACGACCAGCGCGCGCCGACGGTGATCATCAGCGCGCTCCGGGAAGGAAACGGTTGTGCCCGAGCCCACGCCCGAGACCCATGTCATCGACTACCGCGCCGCCGAGCAGCTGCTGGCCGCCCACGACCCGCGCGGCGCGGTGAAGCTGCTCGACTCGGTCATCACCGCCCACCCCGAGAACACCGCGGCCCGGCTGCTGCGGGCGCGCGCCTTCTTCGGCGCGGCGCAGCTGCGAGCGGCCGAGCTGGAGTTCCAGCTCGTCCTGGAGCGCGAACCGGACAACGCGTTCGCCCACTTCGCCCTCGGCCGCACCCTGCAGCGCGCCAACCGCCCCGCCGAGGCCACCCGCCACTTCCGCCTGGCGGCGGCCCTCGACCCGCGCCCGGACTTCGTCAAGGCCGCGCGCTTCGGCGAAAACGGCTGAGCCTCGGCCTCCGCGGGCCCGCCGGATACGGCCCGCGCACCGGCGCGTACGGCGGCACATCCCGGCCGGGCTGGTAGTGCGGCCCCTGCCGGATGTGCCGGACGACCAGGACCAGATCGGTGAGGGTGACGGCGGCCAGCGCCCCGCAGACGGCCGCCCAGCCGGGCCGGTGGACCAGCCAGAAGGCCACCGTGCCCGCGACGGTCCAGGCCAGCCCCCACAAGGCCAGCGCACACCGCATACGCAGCGGGCTGCGCGCATGCAGCGGCTCGTCGCCCGTACGGATCAGTCGGCTCGGCATGCTGCACCATCTCCCACTGCCTACCACTACGAATCTAACGCCGCACCCCGGCGAGGTCCGGCATCCGCGGTCTGGGAGCATGGCCGGGCACGCCAGCACACACGCCTGGGCGACGACCGGGGTGGGGTACGGAGGAGCCGCGCGATGATCCGCGAGTCATGGGACGAAACGGCCGCCAGGCGGGCCCGTATCCGCGGCTGCTTCCTCGGGGGCGCGATCGGCGACGCTCTGGGCAACCCGATCGAGTTCCTGTCCCTGCACAGGATCCGCGAGACCTATGGGCCGGAGGGGATCACCGCTCTCGTCCCGGACTCGGAGGGCGTTATCGGCCGGATCACCGACGACACCCAGATGACCATGTTCACCGCCGAGGGGATGATACGGGCCTGCGCCAGGTCCACGGCCAAGGGCATCGGCGGCGCCGAGGTCGCCATCGTGCGCCATTCCTATCTGCGCTGGCTCGAAACCCAGAACCACCCCGCGCCGCCGCCCCCGCGGCAGGACCAGGACCTGGTCCGCTCCGGCTGGCTGCGCGAGCAGCAGTGGCTGTACGCCCGCCGCGCCCCCGGCGGCGCCTGCCTGTCCGGCCTCACCCAGGAGCACATCCCCTCGTCCTCCGACCCGCTCGACGGCACCCCCGGCCCGGTGAACACCAACTCCAAGGGGTGCGGCACGGTGATGCGCTCCGCCCCCTTCGGCCTCATCGGCACGGGCGCCCGCGAGTCGTTCGAATTCGCCGCCCGCTGCGCCCAGATCACCCATGGCCACCCCACCGGCTACTACGCCGCCGGCGCCCTGGCCGCGACCATCGCCCTCATCCTCGACGGCGACTCCTTGGAGGGCGCCGTCCTCCGCACCCTGGAACTGCTCGGCCGCTACCCGGGGCACGAGGAGACCAGCGCCGCGCTGCGCAAGGCCGTCGACCTGGCCGCGCAGGGCGAGCCCACCCCGGAGAAGACCGAATCGCTCGGCGGCGGCTGGGTCGCCGAGGAGGCCCTGGCCATCGCGGTCTACTGCGCCCTGGCCCATACGGCGCCGCGACGCTCCCTCTACAGCAAGGGCGGCGGGATCGGCTACGACCCCAAGTGGCGGCGCACCCCCTTCCAGAAGGCCATGCTGCTGTCCGTCAACCACTCGGGCGACAGCGATTCGACGGGCTCCATCTGCGGCAATCTGCTCGGCGCCCACTACGGCGACCTCCGCCTGCCGCCGATGTGGCTGGCGCAGATCGAGGGCCGGGGCACCATCGCCGAACTCGCCGACGACTTCTCCTCCGTGTTCCACCAGTCGATCGAGATGTACGAGTTCGACGGCATGGTCTTCCCGCGCTCCCGTTACCCCCTCTACTGAGCCGCTGAACAATTCGTTCGATCGCTGTCACACCCGCCTGTTAACGTGCGGGATGTGGCGACGAAACTGAACCAGATCATCGCCGTGGAGAAGGGCGTCAAGTCCAAGTCGCAGCAGGACCTGACGGCCGCGCACCACGGTCTGCAGAAGCCGGCCCTGCTGGCCGGTATATCCCGTACGTACCAGCCCAAGGACGAGGAGGGCGAGCAGCTGCCGCCCGAGTCGACCCGGGTGCAGGTCAAGGCCGAGGACGTGCTCCGCGACTCCGCGGCCATCCTCACCCGGCTCTTCGACGTCACCGCCACCAAGGACTGGTCGAACGGCACGGCGAGGGCGGATGTGACGGTCGAGGGTCGCACGCTCCTGCGCGATGTCCCGGTCTCCTATCTCCTCTTCCTCGAGAAGCAGCTGACCGATCTCAACGCCCTCGTCCGCAAGCTCCCGGTGCTCGACGCCGCCGAGTCCTGGTCGCTGGACCCCTCCACGGACTCCTGGAAGACCGACCCGGTCCGCACCGTCCGCACAAAGAAGGTGCCCCGCAACCACGTCAAGGCGGAGGCCACGGACAAGCACCCGGCGCAGGTCGAGGTCTATTACGAGGACATCCCGGTCGGCTACTGGACCACCGTCAAGTTCTCCGGCGCCCTGCCGGCCCGCCGCGTCAATGAGCTGCTGGACCGCGTGGAAAAGCTCCAGCAGGCGGTCAAGTTCGCCCGCGAGGAGGCGAACGGCGCGGAGGCCACCGACCAGCGCGTCGGTGACGTGGTCTTCGGCTACCTCTTCGGGTAGCGTGATGAACTCCCCGTCCGCCCGAGCGCGGGCGGGGTGCGCGAGGAGCGCAAGCTGAAGCTGAAGCTTGTCGTGACGGCGCGGTTGTCAGTGGAGGTTCAAATCCTCCTCCCGGCGCTCACTCACGGGCCGGGATAGCCCAAGTCAGGCAGAGGCAGACCGCATCAATCTCAGACTCTCGCTCCAGACTCAGCATTCGCCGCCGATCGCCGGATCGACCGGGCCGGGCCCCAGTCGTCGGATGCCGGTTCAAGTCCGGCCCGTGCAGCTTCGATGCGCGGTAGTTCAAAGGCAGAACACGACGGCATGAGACTGACCTGTGCTCTCAACCGAGTCGGCGTGCGCAATTGGGCGGCATCACAGGGCTCGGGGGCAGGCTACGCTCCCGGGCCCGCTCCGTACCCTCCAGGGGCCTTGGCTCATGCCCCAACGGTCTCAGCTGCATCAGTACGACACATCGCGCTGGTGTTCTCCGCAATGACTCGGCGGTCGCGCCCGTGGGCCACCGCGATCGCCGGGTGATCTCGTAAACTGACCGCAGCACCAAAACAAGGCTGCGTTCCACGCAGCAACCCTATGACCGCCCGTCAGGATTCTTGGGGCGGCCATAGTTGTCTTTTGGTAGAAGCGGGTTGGCGGGGCAGCAGGGCCACCGAGGAGCCACGATCCGCCGATAGTGGACGCGAAGCCCAGCCCCGTTGACGTGCCAGCGGGGCTGGGCCCTGCCATCAGTCACTGAGCAGGTGGTCGAACTCTCCGGCCTTTATGCCTTGGACGAAGGCGGCGAACTCGCTTGGGGTGTAGCGCAACTCTGGACGGTCCGGGCGCTTGGAGTCGCCTATGGCGACACCGCCCAGTATGCCCATGAGCTGGACACAGTTCTCGCCGGAACCGTTGCTGGAAGAAGCCTTTTGCCACTCACCGTTGAGTGCAGTGGTGTAGAGAGCGTCCTTTTCCTGGTTCATCGGAGTATTTTCTCGATTTCTTCGATCCGTCGGATGGTTTCTTCCTCGTTCAGCGCGTGCGTTGTCAGGTCTGCGAACTTCCGGCGACTGCGCCGAACCTCGACTGGATCGTCTCGAAGCGTGTCGCCCCCGGCGCGCTCTTCGGAGACCACGCTGCGGTTGTCTGTCCCCGGGAAGTCGATAATGGTGAACGGGTATCCAGAGATGCTCGGGGCTCCTGCCTCGAAGGGGACAACTCGCAGGTTGATGTTCTGCTTCCTCAGCGAGACCAGCAGGTGCTGAAGTTGCGCGCGCATCACTTCCCGACCGCCGACGACCGCCCTCAGCGCGGATTCCAGACACAGCGCGTCCAGGGTTACGGGGTGGCTCCGTGTCAGGATTGCTTGACGCCTCATCCTGGTCTCGACGAAGGCATCGCGGTGCTCCGCGCTTTCGTGTTTCTGGCCAAATGCGGCGATCGCCTCGACGTACTCACGAGTCTGTAGCAGTCCCGGTACGTACGTACCTGAATGCAGTGAAAGGCGCTCAGCGGCATCTTCCAGATAGAAGTACCGGTAGGAGTCACTGTGGAAGAGTGGCTGGAATGGCGGTTGTTCCCACCAGGCTCGACCGTAGGACTTTCCCTGCTCAATCTGCTCGGTGATGGCCGCGCGCTCTGCGGTGCTTGCCTGGTAGGCGTCGAGCAGCGTGCCGAGCTGATCGGTGGTGGGGAACGCCTTGCCTCTTTCGATCTTGCTGACGGTGTATCGCGAAACGCTCAGTTCCGCTGCGGCGTCGTCCTGTTTGAGGCCAGCCTGAACGCGCAGCCGCTGGAGTTCCTGGCCCGCACGGCGCATGGCGAAGATCGCGTTCGCGTTGACGCTGATGGCCACGGTTTCCCTTCGAGGGCGAGGGTCTTGATGTCGCCAGAGTAGCGCTCAGGTACAGGCGTGTGACTCTCCGGGGTGAGATCGAAGCGATTGGCTTGCACGTGACGGGTCACGTGACCCAGACTCCCTCATGTACGCCACGAGTCCGTGCGACTCCGGTGCGTAGTTCTGATGTCGTGCGCGCGGTCGGCGTCATCCGACCGTGTCCCAAAGGGGTGTGGGTCATGGGTGAACGCAGCTTTGTTCTGGTAACCGAGCGGTATCCCTGTCGGGCGGATGCCGTCGGCAGAGCCCGCGACCTCGCCGTGCAGGCGTACGCGGCAGTCCCCTGGGCTGACCACGATGCCATCCGGCTGCTGGTGAGCGAGGCCGCCACCAACGCGGTACTGCACTCCGGAGGCGGTGAGTTCGATCTGATCTGTCACTCCCCGCGCGATGGCGCCATCCAGGTCGAGCTGCACGACCGCAGCGCCCAGGAGCCCGAGCGGCGCACTCACGCCGTGTTGGACAGCCACGGTCGAGGGCTGGAACTGCTGGACCTTCTCGCCCCCGGGTGGTCGGTGGAGATGACGCTGGCCGGTAAGGGCGTGATCTTCACCCTGGAAGGAGATAAGCCTGCTTGATCAGGATGCTTGTGCAAGGCGTTACGGCCTTGACCTGCATTTTGTGGTGAGTATCGGACGGCGACATGCCGACACCACGGCGTGTCGCCGTCC